>NZ_JASHKS010000078.1:0-4782 GCF_030056835.1 Rhodococcus sp. IEGM 1372
TCTATCTGCGGACCGACGCGCCCGGCCGACCTACACCGTCATCTGGGAAGAGCCCAATTCCCCCGTGATCTCAGACGACGTGTTCACCGAGGTTCCATCACCAGGCTCATCGTTCGGCACCCCGGTTTCGAACGGCATCGACGCCGCAGGACTACCGCGCCCTGGGGACTAACTGTGTCGGAGTGCTGGAAGCTTTGTCCCGGACGGTATATCGCGCTGAAGTGCACCTACGCGATGGAGAGAAAGAGCCACCCGTCGACAAGACAAACATGAGAATCGAACGCTACATCGAGGACACACTGCCGGGTCCGAGCAACGAGGATATCCGTGGACTGACCAAGAAGGCTGCGGCGCTAGCGCATCGCGTGAAGCATTCTTCCACGGCCACCAGACGCGACGCGGGAATCAGCGCCGATGCAGTAATACTGTTGACAAACATAATTCGAAGGCTCGACCAAGAAGAATAGCAACACCACGCAAGCGCCGAGACGTGAAAGACGGTATAATCAGATGTCGGGCTTTTATAGCTGACAGCGGTCACATAAACCCTCTCGCACTACGGGATTATGCGTCTCGTAATTATCCGAAAGGCTCGGCAAGTCGTGCGAGACGCGCCGATACAAATAAATGAAACTAGAAATAGAATTTCATGGATTCAAGCTCAACATTGCGGTTGCGGCCATCGTGCTTCTAGCACTCATCGCACTGATCTAGTTGTGCTGCCCGCCAACCGATACTGGTTGGCGGGTTTTCTAATCCATTCCAGCGTATACCCCGTCTACCAGATCACTGGGGCCATGGGCATAGCTGACGATTTCGACAGTGGGCGGGATGCAAACTGAAATTCGAGGACCGACGGTCGCCCTCCGGCAAAGAAAGGTGCCGTACGAAGGTAGGCCAGCCGGCGGCCTCAGCGACCGACTGCTCACATAACCATGCGCGAACTCGATGACTCACCCATCGGTGTCGACATCAGAGCCGGGCGTTACGGTACCGATCAGCGAAGGGAAGGGCGCGACGGTCAACATTTCATCCAAGTTCGACAGGGTGAAGACGCGGCCGTCGGTGTCGCGCACAACCGGTCCGAGTGTGTCGTTGACGCGGGTCCATCCCAGACCTCCGAGCACTGCGAGGAGGGGGATCCCGCCTAACCGGTTTGCTTCGGCTCGTAGTCGCTCAAATCGAAGGGCTTTGTCACGTGCGGTGCCGCCGTCGTTGATTGTTTTGCACTCCATGATGGCTCGGAGGGTTCCGCTGGAGTCGAAGATGACGAAGTCGGGGGCGGGGGTTACCAGGATCTCGAATTGAGCCATGATGTCGCCTTGGTTGTGGCTTCCGGTCCGTAGGTAGGGAATCTGATTGTCCTGAAACAGTTGTTCGACGACATCTTCGATGAGATCACCTCGTTTTGTAGAGGTTGCGTCAAGAATTTGTCGGAACGCCCCGCCGTAGTGGCGTTGGTGTAGCAGCCATGAGTAGGGCGCACCTTCTTCGGCGAGGTTGTTGACGGTTGCCCAGCCCTCTGCGGTGTCGGGTTTGGTTTGCTTGCGTCGGAGTTCTCCGGGTGGGTCGCCGAAGAGTGTGCCAGCCATCACTTGAGTGATCGTGTCAGCAACAAGCTGCGCTTGTTGCGGGGTTGTCACCGATCCCTCTCGCTCCATGCTGTCGACTTTCGCGCCACTCAGTTTGAGGTCGTGTGATTCGCCGACGAGTGAAGTGCAGTGCGCGAACTCGGTCTTGGTGAATCCGAGGATGGTTCGGAACACAAGCAGAGTCGTGGGGTTGGTTTGGATCGTTGCGGCCAGGACGGCGGGCGTCACGTCCTGGAAGTTGTTTGTGGCGGCGGCGGCGGCGGCGTAGGCCACCTCGAAGGTGGGCAGCTCGTAGAAGTCCGCCGCGTGGATATAGGCGAAGTCAGGTGCGAGCTGTGGTACGTAGGCGATGCGAGCGACATCGGCGTAGATCCCCGGATGCTCTCCGGTCCCGTGGCGTTGGGGGATCAGACGGATTTGTGCGACACGTTCGTCCCAGGTGCTGGTGTGCAGGATTTTGGCGACGGTCTCTTCAGCAGACGACATGACTCAACCAACCAGCTCGCCGGGGGTGTCGTTAGCGACGCCCTCGGCAATGCGTCGGCGGGCCTCGGTTACGAACTCCTCATGGATTTCGAACCCAGCCGCCCGGCGGCCGAGCTGCCGCCCGACTACAACAGTTGTTCCGCCGCCGGCGAAAGGATCGATGACAAGGCCGTCCTCGGGGCTCATCGCCCGGATGAAGAACTCTGCCAGGCCCTCTGGCATGGCGGCAGTGTGGGCGACACCTTTGTGTTGGTTGTAGGTCTGTGAGACGTTGACGACGTTTCCCGGGTCGGCTCCGCCGCGGAGATAGGTCTTGGTGCGATCGCGACCGAAGCCGGCCTCGGTCGTGCGGCGGCCGTTGGTGTCTTTGGCGCGACGGGCGATCTCGGCTGCATCCGCCTTATAGGGGACTCGGACCGCATCGAGGTCGAAGTGGGGGCGGGGGCCGCGGGCGAAGTGGTAGACGTATTCGAAGCTGTCTTTGGTGCGCGGGCCGAACTTCCCGGGCACAGCGTTGGGTTTGGCCCAGATGTAGGTTTCGGTCCACCGCCACCCCATGTGTTGCAGTGCCAGGACCAGCTCGTAGACGTACGGATGCCGCTGCCCCTTGAGCGGTCCGCGGTTGGCGACACGGTTCTTGATGTTGAGGACCAAGCTCCCGGTCTCCGCGGTGGCATCGAACATTGCGCGCGCGATCGGTAGGAACCACTCGACGTATCTATCTGGATGAATACGGCTGTAGGCCCGCTGATCTGCGTACGGCGGACTAGTGAAGAACAGGTCGACCGACCCCGGCTCGAGTTTGGGGATCAGATCCAGCGAGTCGCCGTGATGGACGCCGTCGCGGAGAAGTCGTTGCAAGTTCAACTGCTCAGGAGAGCGCCTTTCGGCCTTTGCCGAGGTTGCTTTGCGAGTCGTCACAGTAGGACTCTAAGCGGAGAGGCACCAGGGTCAACATGCGCGCACCGGTGGTTCCGTATCGGACCGCATGATCTTGCCGTAGAGGATCTCGCGGTCGTCTGGACGGAGCCGGCTTCGAGATCAGATCCGCGCACGAGGTTTCGCGCTCGGCGATCTTGCGGCCGCACCACTCCAGTGTTGCGCTGGCCTCTCGAACACCGCCGTAGCTAGCGAACCGGGCCGTCTACCTCGAACGCACTAACGACGGGGGAAAGGTCGAGAACTACCGGCTCGACAACGGCCATCGCTAATGTGTGCCTGACGATCGAACCAGGGCAAGGCCTAAGCGGAGGAATAGATGCGCGATATCGAGGATGAGTACCTGAGCCTCATTGACGTGGTGGCCGACCGATCAGAGTACGCGGTCGCAAAGCGCGGCAAGCGGTACGACTTCAACACAGCAGAGTGGACAGTCTCAGTAATCGCCGCGGCGATCAGCGGACTTGCCGGTGGAATGCTCTCGGCGTTGGGTGGGGATCTCGCCGAAGCATCTATACGACTTGTACGAAAGATCGCTAATCGCGACCGGACAGAGCCGACTTCAACACAGCAATTGCAGGACCTAGAAACGTTGCACAGGATCGTCATTGAAGTCAGAGGACCTGGTTTACCCAACTCAATCGATTCCGAAGTCGTCCGAGTCCTCAAAGAAGCTGGGCTCGATGACGAAGCCGCCCAGACGGTTTGCCGACGGTTGAGGAGCATCGTCGAGGGAAAGCAGGAGGACAATGAGCCTCCCCCAACCTGATTGGCTCCATGGTCGGCTGGAAGGAGACGACGCCTACCTTGCAAACTGGAGCTTCTATCTAAGCACCCGCCTCGGCGCTGGAATACAGATCGACGACGCAGAGTTCATTGCGCTCCGCCTCATGAGCTTGGCGCACCGAGATGTTGCGGCTAGGAAGATTTCCATCAGCGCCGGGGCCGACTTGACGCTGATCGCGCGATCCTTACAGGAGATCTGCACGGCATTCCGAACCGCATTTCCGAGCGGCGACGCGGTGCGCGCCCGACTTGGAGTCATTGAGGATCCGTTTCAACTCTTACGGAAACTAGTCACGTTGGCGCACAACGGAGAGGACGCGGCTGCGTGGCGCGTATCCATCTACTGGGACCTACGTCGCGAGGCGCGGGCTGCGTATAAATGCTGCAATAATCCGGAGACGATCACCGGCTGGCCCCAGTTGATCAGTGCTTGGTTATGGGCTCTAATCAAGGAACGCATCGTGTACCGGTACGTCCCAGCTTCGATGCCAGATGGATCAGGTCCAGACCCTCGTGTCAAAGAACTGTTCTCCGAAGACGAGCAAGAGATCTTGGAGAAGATAGATGCGGAGCTGGAAGAGGGTTTCGCCGACATCGTCACCGCATTGGTGTGTTACGGGACAGACGAGGTCCAAAGTGAGAACTATGCGCAGGTCTTGGCTGTTCATGCGACCGACGGACGCCTGGAGGCCCGCAGGTTGCTCCGAGATATGAGCCGTGACTTTCGGGCAACTCCGTGGAATTTTAAAGCATGGGATGCGAAGCTGAAGCAAATGAACACTTCGTAGAACGCATTGACCAGCTGGCGGAGACGCCTTCTGTTCCATTCGATGACGTCATTCCCGCTAAGGTTATTTTATACGTTTTTGGTGTCTGCCAGAAGTGCTCAAACGACACCTCACCGAGGTGCGCGAAGTCTATTGACGGCTCATCCCAATCGGGGGTGTAGGAGTTGGGGTCTGAATCCGCCGGTCTCGAG
>NZ_JASHKS010000079.1:0-4153 GCF_030056835.1 Rhodococcus sp. IEGM 1372
CACACGCGGCCTGAATCACTCAACCCCACGAGTCAACTGAACTCGGGGCAGTCCCGGTTCCTCACCCCACACACTCGAATCCCATACGGACGCGCCCACGGTGCCGCCGATCGGCGCCCATACCACCGCCCACCAACGTCCGTCGGTTACCAACCCTATTGGTACATCTCTTGCGCGAAGAACTACCGCCAACCGCTCGACAGGACTAGCCGACCATCCGTCGGTGTTTGTCCGCTGCAGAGGGTGGGTCCCCCATGGGGTAATTGAACCAAGCATTCGCCACGGTCCGGCAGTGGGCTGGGGGGTGAGCTCTTCTTCATCGTTCTGAAGCGAAATCGTCTCGCCCTCAGAGGTTTCAGCGGCAGGCAGGTCTGCGTAAAAGCCGAAGTCCGGTGCGAGTAGCACACCGTGTTCGCCTACTGGCTCGGCCATCGATGAGGGAACTTGGTCTTCCCAGCGCAGACGAGCCCCCCAGTCCAGAGCCTCGACGAGCACCGTCTGGATCGCGCTGCGGCGGCTCGAACCACCGTCGGCCAACGCTTGGGCAGCTGCGGCTCGCACCACCTGGCGTGATGTTTGTGCAACTACGGGAATACCTGTCGGCCAGACACGGTCGACCACGGGCAAGGTCAGAGATGGCCCCGACGTCTGCAGAAGTTCAAGCCATGAATGACGATGTCGTGCCGCTTCTCCAGCGGCGTAGGTGCGGCGACGTCGTCGGCTCATCAGTTGTTTCCTTCCGGGACGGCGAGAACCACGGCAAACGGGAACACCAGTTCCTTCACGTCCCCGTAGCGTTGATTGAGCAAGTCCACTTCGCGATCGCGATCCTCTTCGAGGGCGTCAAGCCGCTGCTGCCACGCTTGGCGATCGCGCTCGAATTGTTGCTGCTCCGTCTTGTCTAGGTCATCGAATGCCAGTTGGACTGCGCCGTCATTCGCGAGTGCCGTCTGTAGGGTTGCGCGGAGCTGATCGTAAACCGCACGAGTATGTTGGGTAGCTCTGCTGAGCTGTCCAGCCAGATCGCTTGCGCGGGCGTCTTTCTGGGCGGTGGCGCGCAGGCGTAGATCCTCGACCAGGCGTGGGGTGAGTTCGTCCCACCGCTGCGCAAGCCGGTTTCGGGCGTTTAACGGCGCTGGCGTGCAGGCGTCAGGTTCGAGAGCCGCCTCTACTGACGTCCGGAGTTCGCTGTAGCTAGCCTTTTGAAGGTCCATCCGCCTGGTCGGTCCCTTGTCCGGCAGCTCTCGGCCGGCCAGCACAATCTCTTCGTGCAAGCGGCCTCCGTCGGCACCCACCACCACCAGACGGGCAAGCACCATCACGACGGGTCCGCGTAGAGACAGACTGTCGGGTGGTGAAAAGCGGACCGCTGTGACGCGATACAAATCAGTGCGACCGCCCCAGACCGCACTACGAAGCAGTCGAGTCGATTGAGCGACGAGGGGGTGTCCCAGGTGGGCGAGAACGACGTCGTCGCGTCCACGGGCGACGTCAGCATCGAAGGTCAATGTCCGCAGCTCACCAGACAGCGGGTCTGGCAGACCGGTAAGTGTGCGTTCCCATCCACTACGCAGCTCCGGCGGCTCTACCTCGCCCACCCGGCGATCGGCGAGCGGCGGCTGCTGAGCAAGTGATAGAGCGGTGTCGACGACACGTCGAACATTGTCGGGAGCTACGTGAAGTCGTGCCACGGACTGATCGAGCTGAGCCCGCAAGCGTTCGGCTTGGGCCCGAAGTCCTTGCTCAGCCTTGAGTACGGTGGCGGCTGGGCTTGCCTTCACTGTCATCGGGTCAACGAGCAACGGGCGGCCCAGCATCTGAGCCTCCACAGCCCCGGCAAGCACTGGATTGACGCTACCGAGGTCGCGGCGCTCGGTGGCAACCTTGGCAGCCACACGTGAGAGGAATTCGAGATCGCCGTCGTAAGACCCTGCGACGGCCGACCGCCAAGCAGCGCCGACGAAGTGGACGACGTCGACCTCGGAGCTCTGACCATAACGATCGACTCGACCGATGCGTTGCTCGAGTCGGTTCGGGTTGAACGGGATGTCGTAATGAATCACGGTATGGCAGTGCCGTTGCAGGTCGATTCCCTCACTGGCCGCATCTGTGGCAAGCAGAAAGCGGAGCGGATCGCGGTCGGGCGAGGCTTGGAACGCATCTTTCAGGTGTTCACGCTGCTTGTCGTCCATGCCGCCATGCAGCAGACCCAGCCGCTCTCCACCGAGACCGCGGGCATCAAGAATGCCTGCCAACCACACTTGGGTGTCCCGGTATTCAGTAAATACGATTACTCGAGTCTCGCTTCCAGGAGGACACAGGCGTCGCAGCTCGTTGACCAGTACGTCGGCCTTACTATCAGCCGGCTCCGCTCGGCGTTGCGCCCACTTGTGGAGTTCCTCGAGTACCTTCGCCTGTGCTGCGTTCAACTCGCCCGTGGTGGCCGCGGCACGTGCCAATACGTCGGCTTCGGCTTCGTCGGGATCGGGCTCGTCTTCCCAGCTCAACGCATCGGTCAACCACTCAGGAACATTATCCTCGATAACCGGAGCGCCAGCTCGCGCCACGGTAGCGCGATGTGCATCCAACGTCCGAGCGAATGCCGCCGGGGATGAGAACATCCGTTTCTTCAGCAGGAGACTTATCAGGTCGCCGGCACGGACTGCGGAGCCTCCTGGGACATTTCGCCTCGACTCGGTGTACGTCGATAGCAATTCATGGCCTGTCTGCTCGTCGGCGGTGTACGCGACTTCGAGCGCCCGAGCATGGCGACCAGGAAAACGAGGCGAGCCGTCGGGAAGCGTTAAATCGTCCTTAAGCCGACGAACCATGACCTGCTGGACAACTTCCGGTCTCGGCTCCACACCGCGGGCGAACCGCCGAGGGTCCAACAGCTCCAGCAACGCTTGCCAAGACTCGGAGTATCCATTGTGGGGGGTTGCCGATAAGAACATTCGATGTTGCGCGAAGTCACCCAGGCGCCGGACCGCGCGTGTCTGCAAGCTGTCCAGCGCGTACTTCCTACCTTTTCCGGGAGCCGGAGGCGCGCAATGGTGCGCCTCGTCGACTACAAGGATGTCAAAGAACCCAGGGTGGCGAGCGCTGTCGACCAAGACCTCGTCCAGCAACCGCTGTACGCGAGGCGTACGCAACCAGGGCAGGCTCACAATTGTGCGAGGAAAGACGGAGAATGGGTTGGCTTCCAGACCGTGACTTCGCCGAAGTGTCTTCAAGGCTTCAGCGTTCAGTACGGTGAAGTCGAGACCAAACTTTTCTGCCAGCTCATCCCGCCACTTTCCGGTAAGAGGAGCCGGGCAAACGACGATCACACGGCGAGCTCTGTTGCGCAGCAACATCTCTTGCATAACCAAGCCGGCCTCGATGGTTTTGCCGAGCCCCACGTCGTCGGCGATAAGGAGTGCTACGCGCGGCATGCCGAGAGCCTTCGCCACCGGCTCGAGCTGGTAGTCCTCGATGGTGATGCCCGACCTGAACGGGGCCTGCAGAGTGTCATCGTCAGCGCTTGCCACGGTTCCCCAGCGCACTGCATCGAGGAATGCGCCAAGGGTCTGTGGATCGTCCCAGCCCGACTCTGTAACGGCAGGAAGCCGTGTTTCTGGGAGCATTTCGCGGCCGGGCTCGATCTCCCAAGCGACGGTCAGCTCGTCACCCAAGTCGTCGTCGCTGACCGAACTGAGGGTGACGAGCGTTCGTCCGGGGGGTTCGGTCGCCAGCTCGTCACGCGGCTGCGTGCTCACGCTGCGGCGATTAACGACCCACTGCTGGCCGCGGACCCGTACCAGCTGGCCGACGTCTGGTGCGGTGTCTCCTGCGGCTATCGCTGTCATTGCCTGACTGTAGCTAATCGGTACTGGAGTCCGGGGCGGGACCGAACGGCTTCTGGTCGGAATCGGTTTTGCGCGTCTTGCGAGTCAGTCGGTTTCGTCCGGGAGTTCCTCTATCTCGCCAATTTCGAAGCGATCGGAGGTTTCCTCGGCGTCACCACCCACATCGCGAGGGACGTCCTTGCCCATAGCTTTCTCCACCAAATCGCACATTCGAGATCTTCGTTGTATGAAGAAGGATTCGAAGTCATCGTGGCAGGTCCCCGATAGTCGGGCCACCGTGTTCTAGAGCCACGGTGTGATTGATT
>NZ_JASHKS010000080.1:0-3831 GCF_030056835.1 Rhodococcus sp. IEGM 1372
TGAGCTCGGCGTGTCGAACCAAGGACCGGATCAACCGTTATTCAGACAGTCCCGCTGAATCCGAAAGGCGATAATCGCACCCACAATTACCTGACAGTTAGAGCGGCGAAAGAAGAACGATACGTAACACATTCGTGCATGATGTGCCCATGACTACCAGCGTCGTAGCTGCGACCGAGTCCGGTGTGACCGCGATTGCGGTGTGGACCTTGATTCTCGTCGTCATCGCTGCGCTCGGTGCCGCGTTGGCTGCGCTGAGTGTTCGACGCGTGGGCGCGAAGGAGGAGGTGATGTCGCGGGAGTTGGCGGCGTTGCACACCGCCGTCGATCGTCAGGTGCGCCAGTCCAGCGACAACGACTCGTGGAACCGCGACCAGGTGACCGCGCGATACCAGGAACTACTCTTCGCGCTGTCCAACGTCGATCGGGTTGTTGCCGAGGAGATTTCGGCAGCGGTGGTCTCCACTCCGGTCGGCGACCTGAAGGCTGCGACACGGTCTTTGGACAAGGCCTACGACCAACTGAATCTGGCGCTCACCGCCGCACTGGTGGTCGCACGCAGGCGCGTCCATCCGTTGGCGCTCGAGTTGTCCACGGGCATCGATCGTCGGGTGTTCGCACCGCTCGCTCCCGAAACCGGAATCCCCGCTCCCGCACACGAACGTCTGCAGAGCGAGCATGCCTACATCACCAGAATGCACTCGTTGCTGCTCAAGGCGATGCGCGCCGATCTGGGTCTGCTCGATCCCAGCGCCGAGGCGACACTGATCTTCACGACGAAGGAAGTGGAATCCGGTGTACAGGCGGACCGGTCGACGGCAGCCGGCCGCAGTGCCGTGCAGCTGATCGATCTGCTCGAGGATTTCGGTGTGATGCCATTGCTCGGGGCCGAGGACGACTTCGTCATGTCCGACGCGTTGCTGGTCCAGTGCGAGGAGCTCTACAGCGCGGTGAGCCCGAACTTTCAAGCGGTGCTGCGGCACATCGGCGACGAAATCCATCTCGCGATCAAGCCCGATCTCACCGACGATCGCCTCGAAGAGATCTACGAAATAGCGGTGCGACTGGTCGAAGCCGGATTGCGCGGAAACATCCACCGCAGAGACGGATTGGACGGCAGCAGCCTGTTCCTCATCGACCCGACCCACAAGGCGGGAATGGATCGGGTGTAGTTCGGACCTACTGCGCAGTCCCGCGCGAGCGGTGACGGACGAGCACCAACGCAGTTCCGATGACCAGCCCCACTGCGGCACCCCACGCCAGATACGCCTCGGTGTTCGGATTGATCGGTGCATCCGACGCTTCGGCCTGGCTGTACATCTTCAACGCCACTGAGGGAGCCCCGCCATCCTCGGGAGCCTCCAGGTCCGCAATAACTGCACTCAACTCTGTGGCCATAGTGTTCGCAATATCGGCCGCGAGCTCCGGCGAGGAATCGGTGGCGACGATGTCGAACACAACGGTCTCTGGCGAGTAGGTCATCGTCACCTTGTCGTCCAACTCCGCCGGAGTGAGATCGAGTGCTAGATCGGCGATCACTGCCGACGCAACAACGTCGTTCGTCACCAATCCCGCATACGCCGGAATCGCCTGTTGCGAGAACAGGTTTCCCTCGTACACATCAGGGCTGTACTTCGCCCCTGAGGTAGAGACGAACATCTGCGCACGCGATTCGTATACCGGTGTCGTCAGCAAGATGATCCCGAACGCCGTTGCCATCGCCAATGCGATCGACACCGCGACCACGCGCCAACCCGCACCGATGATCGTCCCCACACTTCGCACCCACATCGCGAGGGCTCTCGCTATCAGCTTCCCACCGGCCGGAAGCCCGCACCCGGTGCCCCCGATGCACTCAGCAATCGCATCGATTCCGACGCCGATGCGTAGGCGGTGGGACTGAGCAACGGAACGCCCGAGGCATGGCTGGCGATCCCGACGAGCGTGGTACCTGCCACCAGCGGTGCCCCGGAGTCGGCCCAGACGGTGACGGCATCGGGCATCAGGTCCCCGCCCCGGTTCTCGACAATGGTGCCGCACGTCAGTCCGCTGCCAACTCCGCTCTTGCAGACCGGCTGACCCACCGATCCGGTCCCGATGTCCGTCACGGTGACTCCGCCCAGACTGGACACCGGCGTGACCTTGGTGGGATCGAGGACGATGACGCCGTAGTCGGGTCCCCAATGCCCGACGGCCGTGGTGCCGACCGGGGCCGTGGGCGATCCGACGAGGGTGACGGGCAGACCCGTACGCAGAATGCAGTGGCCTGCGGTCAGGGCGACGAGTCGGCCGGCGTCGTCGTATCCGACGGCCGCGATGGAGCAGGCGGTGAGGTCGTCGATGCCTCCAGTGGTGACGAAGCCACTACCGGGTCCGACGACCGGAAGAGGTGCCGCAGCAGCGGTTCCGGGAGCCATCGCGCTGACGGCCAGCACCGCGGCAGCGAACAGTCCACTGACACAACCGAGTTGGGCCTTCTTCATTATGCGGATTCCTGTCCGGTGATCGTCGGGCCGGGGCGTAAGTGTCCTCAAATCCTGGCACAGATGACTCGCGCACGTGTACCGGGTGAGCGTTGCACGCGACAATACCTCCATGCGTACGACCACACGGCTAGGAGCATTTCAAGCTTCGTGCGCCCGATTGCATGGCCGCCCGAACGTTCGATTCTGTAAAGTCTCGACGCATGGCATACGGGTACGCGCGCAGCGCTGGACAACATCTCGTCGACCACCTGCGAGAGACCTTGATCGCGGCGTGGTACGAAATGGAAGACAAGAACGAGTTACCGACGAACGCGGAGCAGTACGCCGACTCGGCACTCCACACCGTCTTCGATGCGCTGTCAGGTGGCGTTGCGACGATCAACCGACAGAACGGCCTGTACCCCACTGACCCACGCGACCCTCGAAACGACAAGCTGTAGACGATTCTCGTCCGCTGGCGTGACCCCATCAGGGAGTCGAACAACCCTGTGCGCGAGCTCGCCGATGCGCCGGTCATCGCTGCCGCACACTCGTGCGGGTCATCGGACGGTCTCATCTACGGGAACGTGTTGCATTGCCCGCGCGGGTGCCTCCTAGATCCTTATTGCGCGAAGTTTTGGACCCGCCGCACCAAGACGGCCCAGGCAGTGTCGGACAGCTTGCCCTAAGCCGGTCCGACCGACTGAGCACGTTTGGCGAGAGCAGTAAGAGCCTGCTCACGCTTCGAGTTGCTCAGCGGGCCGCTGGCAGCATGCACTATTACTGCGTGCGCAACATCCCGCGGTTTCTGGAGCACAAGAGGTAGTGGCGGGTGCGGATCATCTGCGATGCCAAGATTGACCTCGCGAACATCTAACACGGTTACTGACGCCACCCCGTTGTCCGGGGCGTTCTTCGCGTCCTCCCACGTGAAAGAGTTGTCCTGCAGGATCGAATGCCTATAAACGGAACAGCCGTCATTCTTGTTGAACTTGAAAGCGCCCCTGCTGAAAACGATGCTGCCGTCAGTCTCGTCCACCAGAACCATGTGCTCCATTGGGATCCTTGGCACACGTCTATACAGCATGTCATCACCGGGAATGGTGAGGTCGTCTGCCTTGATCACAGGGGGCGCGACAGGAGGTCCGGCAGTCACTAGATCAGAATGCGCTTCTGAACTTTGGGGCTGAACTCCTCCAGAAAACGACGTGCTTCGTTGATCAACCGGGCGACTCCCTTAGCGTCGAACATGTCAACATCTGAATCGAAGCTAAAGAGCTCGTGGCCCTGGGGGGATAGCGCCCAAGCCACTGGCAGGTCCCCGATAGTCGGGCCACCGTGTTCTAGAGCCACGGTGTGATTGATT
>NZ_JASHKS010000081.1:0-3764 GCF_030056835.1 Rhodococcus sp. IEGM 1372
ATCGCGGCCTGAAAATAGTCATCTCCATTGTCCGAAATCCTCGCGGCAGATCAGTTTGTGCGGAATGGCGATGTTCACCGGTGCGGTCTCGGCGATCTTCGAACCCGACGAACTGTCTCTCGCCTACGCCCATGACGTCGCCCGGCAGGCGTTCACCCCCGTGCTCCCCGACGAGGGTGCCGCCTACGCCGCCCGCCACACCATCGACCTGTCGACCATCGTTCCGCAGGTGGTGCAACCCGGTTCGGCTCGCGCAGCCAACACGCACACCGCTGCCGATCTGGCCGGAATCCCGATCACGAAGGCGTTCATCGGATCCTGCGCCAGCGGCCGCATCGAGGACCTGCGCGCTGCTGCACTGGTGCTCGACGGGCGGACTGTCGCCCCCGGCGTCGAGTTGAACGTGGTACCGACCTCCCAGAAGGTGCACGATCAAGCCGAAAGCGAAGGGCTGCTGGACATCCTGCGGTCAGCTGGTGCACACATCGCGGTGTCGAGCTGCGACTTCTGCTTCGGATACCAGAAGCCCCTCGCGGCCGGCGAGAACTGCATTTCCACCGGGGTGCTTAACATCTCCGGGCGAATGGGTAGCTCCGACGCCAACATCTACATGGGTTCGCCCTTCACCGTCGCGGCCAGCGCCCTCGCCGGGACGATCGCGCAGGTGGGGTCGTGAGCGCCTACCCGCCCCCGCCCGACGTCATCGACGGTGCGGTCGCGTGGATATTCGGTGACGACTTCGATATCGACCTGGTCGTGGGCGTTGCGAACATCAAGTCCTACGACCCCGATCATTTGAGGTCGGTCTGCATGGAGGTTTACGACCCGGCATTCGTCGATCGAGTTCGACCCGGAGACGTCATCGTCGGTGGGCGGAACTTCGGCTACGGACATCCGCACTATCCGCCGATGGTCGCGCTGCGCAACCTGGGCATCAGTGCCGTTGTGGCGGAATCGTTCTCACCTGGATTCTGGCGTGGAGAGACCTTCAACGGTATGCCCCTGATCACCGTTCCCGGGATATCCGACGCGGTGGCCGTCGGCGACGATGTCAGACTCGACTGGCGTCGGGCCGAGGTGTCGAAGCAGGACGGCACCACGATCACCGGCCATCCACCGAATGCCCGAACCGTCGCCGTCATCGAAGCGGGCGGTTCGTACGAACTTCTTCTCTCCGAACACCGAAGCAAGCAACCACTCACAGAAGGATCAGCGCGATGACGAACACCGAACACTCCCGCGCAGGAGTTGCACCGCCCAAGGCGGACACCACGACCGCGCGTCGAGCTGCGCTGGCCGGAGGTGTCGGTACGCTCATCGAGTACTACGACTTCGCGGTCTACGGCTTCCTCGCCGTCATCATCGCACCGCTGTTCTTCCCATCCACCAGCCCAGGCGTGTCGATTCTCGCGACCCTGGCCGTGTTCGGCGTCGCCTATGTCGCCCGTCCGCTCGGCGGAATCTTCTTCGGTCGGCTCGGAGACCGCAAGGGTCGTCGGCACGCCCTCGTCATCACCGTGGTGTGCATGGGTGTTGCCTGCGGCATTCTCGGACTGCTGCCGACGCACTCGAGTGTCGGGGTGCTGGCCCCCGTTCTGCTGGTCATCATCAGGCTCGCCCAGGGATTCTCGGCAGGTGGTGAGATCGGCGGTGCCGCAACCTACATCGCCGAGTCGGCACCGCCGAACCGTCGGGGATTCTTCGGGTCCTTCACGCCGGTGGGATCGACTCTCGGCTTCGCGGTCGCCGCAGCCGTCGTCGGGCTCGTGGCTCTGATCACGACCGACGAACAAATGTCGTCGTGGGGATGGCGCATCCCGTTCCTGCTGGCGCTGCCCCTGGCCTTCGTATGCCTCCGTGTGCGGCTCAAGCTCGAGGACAGCCCGGAGTTCGAGGAAATGGCAGCCAAGAACGAGGTCGCCAAGAGCCCGTTGAGCGACGTGGTGAAGAAGCAACCGTGGTCTGTGCTCCGCGTCGTCGGCATTGCGATCGCCATGAACGGATCCGGGTACATCGGACTGACCTACTTCAGCGTGTATCTGATCAACGACCTCGGCTTCTCGAAAGACTCGGTGTACTGGACGTCTGCTGTGGCAATTGCATTGGCCTGCGCCACATTCCCGCTGAGTGGGATGCTCACCGACAGGTTCGGCCGCAAACCGGTGCTGCTGTTCGGCTATGTGGCCTACGTGATCATTGCGCTGCCGGTGTTCATGATTCTCGGTGCCACGTCGAGCATTCTCATCGTCGGCGTCGTCTACTTCGTCTACATGGTGCTCAACGGTGTGGTGCAGGTCCCGGCTTTCCCGCTGTTCACCGAACTCTTCCCTCGGGCAGTTCGCTACACCGGAGTGTCGTTGGGCTTCAACATCGGAACGATCGCGGCAGGCGGAACTGCCCCCTACGTTGCAGCACAATTGGTCGAATCGACCGGCAATGCCATGTCACCGGCGTACTGGGTCATGGGCGTGTGCGTCATCGGTGTAGCGACGGTACTGACCATCAAGGAGACGGGACACAGCAAGCTTCCTGTGTAACCCGAGCCGCTCTGCTGTCAGCAGAGATCCGAACCGGGCGTTCAGCAGAACGGACGGACTGCTCACCGGCACACTGGATTCATGAAGCTATTGGTCCTCGGTGGCAGCGACTTCGTGGGGCGAACTGCCGTCGAACATGCTCTCGATCTGCAGTGGGACGTCACGGTACTCAATCGCGGCACAACCGCGTCGGATCCTCGTGTCACACAACTTCGGGGAGACAGGCGCTCGCCCGACGGACTGAATGAGATCCGAGAAGGTAACTGGGACATAGTCTTCGATACCTGGTCGTGGGAGCCGGACGTGGTGGCGCAGTCGGCGGCGCTGCTCGCCGGTCGAGTCGGTGGTTACGTGTATGTCTCCAGCCGTTCGGTGTACGACGCCCCGCAAGCGAAAGCTACCGAGACCTGGCCGACGGTGCAGGGACCTGGCGAGGACTATGCGCGATGCAAGCTCGGCGGCGAGCAGGCCGTAGTCGCCGGCTTCGGAACTGATGCGTTGCTGGTTCGTGCCGGTCTGATTCTGGGACCCTACGAAAATATCGGTCGACTTCCCTGGTGGCTGAACAGAATCGAGCACGCCGGGGCTGTGCTTGCGCCCGGTCCGGTCGATTTGGCACTGCAGTACATCGATGCCCGTGATCTGGTCGCTTGGAGTCTGGACGCTGCCGCCCGGGGTCTCGGCGGGGCTTACGACGTGGTGAGTCGGCCGGGTCACGCCACGATCGGCGAGCTTCTGCATCGCCGCCACCCGGTCCGACGCACGCTTGTGCTGGGTGGAGCCGGACGTGCTCCGCACTGCAGGTGTGCAGCCGTGGACGGAGCTCCCGATCTGGATTCCGCCGGGCGCGGATCATGATTCGCTGCATGCATCCGACGTATCGAAGGCATTCGCCGTGGGGCTTCGGACGCGACCGATTCAGGAGACCGTCGCGGACACGTGGACGTGGCTGCAATCGCTGACAGGTCGATCGCCGATGAGGAGTGATCGACGTCCAGACGGGCTCTCGGCAGACCGTGAAGCGGCAATTCTGGCGGCCCGCGGGCTCACGTGAGTCGGCGAGTTGCGCGCAGGAACAGATGCGCGCGGAATTGTCAGACGCGTTCGGAATCGTCAACGGATCGGTGTCGAATTCGCGCGCGTATGGCGAACGCGCGCGCGTTTGCGGAAAAACGCTCAATGTCAAGCTGTCTGGAGTCGGTTGTTGTTGATTCCGACTGTTGTGGG
>NZ_JASHKS010000082.1:0-3520 GCF_030056835.1 Rhodococcus sp. IEGM 1372
CCGTGAGGAGCGATCCTCACAGATCAGATGTCAACCAAAGCCGGGGCAGTCCCGATTGGGAGAACGACAGCAGCGACGTGCCGATCTGCAGGTGAAGGTTCTTGACATCCGCATAGTGTCGAGAATCACCTCGGTTGTCGTGGTAGGTGTAACTCTGGCTGCTGTCCCGGTTAAGCGGGTCGAATCATTAAGTCGAGCAGAAGTCGAGCAGCGTGGTTCGGATGCCTCAAATGGGCGCGGCTGATGCAGTGAAACGTAACAACGGGGCAATCGCTTAATTGTGTTCGTATATCGAACGAATGAATTGACTCGGTCTGCGCCCTGGCTCATCCGGTGCACAGAAAACAATCAGCTATGTAACGATTGAGCCACGCAGTGACACGTTGCGCGTTGTACGAAACGAACGAGGAGCGCCAAGCATGGAGATACAGGATTATCTGAGAATCCTGAAGGCGCGGTGGGTCATCATCGCCGGCACCGTGATCCTAGCGATCCTGGGGGCGTTGGGTGCGTCCCTGCTTACGACGCCGTTGTACGAGTCGAGCGCCAGAATGTTCGTCTCCACGTCGGGCGGCACATCGGTGAGTGAGACGTACCAGGGCAACCTGTTCTCTCAGCAGCGTGTGGCCTCGTACTCGGAATTGGTGACCAGCGAGGCATTGGCCGCCCGAGTGCTCGACGTCCTTCCACTCGGATTGACGCCATCGCAGTTGGCCGCCAAGGTCAAGGCGTCGTCGACCCCCGACACTGTTCTGTTCGACATCACCGTCAGCGATGCATCGCCGGCGATTGCCCGCGACATTGCCAATGCGATGGCAACCGAGCTGACCAACCAGGTGCGCGAGCTCGAAACCCCCGAGGGCGGGGGAACTCCGTCGGCCGGAGTGAAGACCTTCCAGCAGGCCGACGCGTCCGCAACCCCGGTGAGCCCGAAGACCAAGCGCAATCTCGCCCTCGGTGCCGCCGTTGGCCTGTTGCTCGGTATCGCACTTGCAGTGCTGCGTGATCGTCTGGACAACACCATCAAGGATCGCAGGGAAATCGAGTCGATCTCAGGTAAGGCACTTGTCGGCACCATCCCGTTCGACAAGGAGCGCAAGACACATCCGGCCGTCGACTTCCAGGATCTTGCACAGTCGTCCAGCGCCGAAGCTTTCCGTGAGCTCCGCACCAACCTGCAGTTCCTCGAAGTCGACCATCCGCCGCGCGTCATCGTCGTTACCAGCGCCATTCCCAGCGAGGGCAAGACGACCACTGCGGTCAACTTGGCTATCTCGCTTGCCGAGGCCGGTCATCATGTCGTTCTCGTCGAGGGCGATCTGCGTCGTCCCCGCATATCGAAGTACCTGGGTCTCATCGGATCGGTCGGTCTGAGCACCGCGCTCGCCGGACAGGCCAAGGTGGACGAGGTGCTGCAGCCCACCCGATACGAGGGTCTGCAGGCACTGGCGTCCGGCCCGCTGCCGCCGAACCCGTCCGAGCTGTTGGGTTCGGAAGCGTCACGCGCGCTGATGGTGGAGCTTCGCTCCAAGTTCGATTACGTCATCGTCGACGGCGCTCCGCTATTGCCGGTCACCGACTCGGCAGTCCTCACCACCCACAGTGACGGCGCTCTGCTCGTAACTCGCTACGGACATACCAAGACCAACGAATTGTCCAGGGCCATCGGCAACCTCGAAACCATCGGAGCGCACGTTCTGGGTGTGGTGCTGGCATTGACGCCTTCGAAGAAGGGCGACATGTACAGCTACTCGTACAACTACTCGGCCGATGCCAGCCTGCCGCGGCAGACGGCACCGCCGGTTCCTGCACCGCAGGCTCCGGTTGCAGCTCCGGCTCCTCCGGTTGCTCCCCTGATCCCAGCCGCGGCACCTGCTGCGCCGCAACCGGCCTCGGTCCGCCCCGGATCGACCCAGACCGCATCAGCTGCGCCGAGCGCAGCCGCACGCACCGCAGCTCCCGCCTCCGCGCCGTACTCTCGTGCACGTCGCCCGGAGGCACCCGGCGACGTGCCCAGGAACGGCATCGAAAACCCCGGTCTGAGGAAGTGAATTCTGGGCGATCGTGTACATCACGATCGCAGAGCTCTGCTCGGAACGTCCACTCGCGCTGGTGACAACCCCGCAAGGATCCCTTGAGCGCGAGCATCCGCCAGATCTCTGTGCCACGACGTCCGTCGGAAGGGCGGGCGTTGAAAGGCTAAGCGCGGTCGCTGTTCTCGCGACGCTCACCGTCGTGGGGGATCATCGTGACCAGTAGGCGCGTGAGGTGGGCGCGGTCGGCACCCCATTTGTCCGGCGGCAGGTGACCACCGACATCGAGGTCGGTGAGTCCGTGTGCGGCGGCCAACAGCACCCCGGCGATCGGTCGTGCTCGTGATTCGCCGCAGACCCGGCTCACCAAGTCGATGAAGGCGTCCTGTGCCCGCTCGGCCACCGAGATCGCAGACACCGACGCCGGTGCTGCCGCCGGCCCGGTGAACATCAATCGATAGAGGTGGGGTCGCGCGCCACCCAGATCGGACAACGCTGCAAGCGCTGTGGAAATCGCGTCGTCGGCATCCATGTCGCTGTCGGCCACGATGGCCTCGAGCGTGTCGGCGAGGAGCATCCACGCGTCGGTGGCGAGCGCCATCAGCAGTGCGTCCTTGTCCACGAAATGCCGGTAGGCCGCCGATCGTGACACTCCCGCGCCATCGCCGACCGCTCGGAGTGTCACCACCTCCGGACCGCCCAGATCCAGCAACTCAGCGGCCGCACGAAGAAGTGACTGCCGTGTCTGCGCCGCACTGTCCGCTCGCTTCGTCACGCCACCGAATCTATCAGTTGACAGCGTCCACTGAATTCGGTCTACTGAGTGGACAACGTCAACTCAAACGAAGGGTCGTCCTATGCACAGCTTGGTCATGACAGGAGCTACACGCGGCATCGGGCTCATCGCTGCCCAAGAACTACTACGCCGAGATCGCGACCTGCACCTGGTGGTCCTGGCCCGGGGTGCGGGCCCGGCGGGATTCGCCGATCGGTTGCGCGCCATCTCCGACCACGTCACGGTCATCGACACCGACCTCGCTGATGTGGCGAGCATCCGGGCCGGTGCCGCGCGCATCCTGCAGCTCGTCGACGACGGGACGCTCCCGCCGCTGAAGGGGTTCGCGGGCAACGCAGGAGTGCAGTTCGTCGACAACGTCCACGTGACCGGCGACGGTCTTGAGACCACGTTCGCAGTCAACATCTACGCCAACCATCTGTTGATCGAGTTGCTTCGGCACCGGTTCGTCACACCGGCACGTGTCGTGATCACGGTCAGCGACACCCACTTCGGCGATTTCCGGCATACCGGCGGATTGGTGCCCGCACCACAGTGGACGTCCCCGGAGGCCATCGCACGCCCCTCCGCGTTTCCCGAGCCCAAAACGGTGACGGCCGGGCGGATGGCCTACTCCACCAGCAAACTCGGTGCCATTGGCAGGTCCCCGATAGTCGGGCCACCGTGTTCTAGAGCCACGGTGTGATTGATT
>NZ_JASHKS010000008.1:0-132347 GCF_030056835.1 Rhodococcus sp. IEGM 1372
TTACGACCGACACCCCGAACGGTTCCGCCGCCGCCCCTGCACACCACAACCGCCCACAACAGTCGGAATCAACAACAACCGACTCCAGACAGCTTGACATTGAGCGTGCTCGCGGATTCGTGACCTGAGCTGGGGCGAATTTGCGTGCGTGTGGCAAACGCGCGCGCATTCGCGGGGGTCGGGGGGCGGAGGCGAGTCAGAGACCCGGTGAACCCGAACCAGCAACCCAGTGAACCAGCGTGTCGGCTAGATCGGGCTCAGTTGCAGGCATGCATCTGCTGCGAGCCAGAACAATTGTTCGCGCACTGTCGTGGCCTTGGTCCAGCCGCGGTGGTCCCAGTCGGCGGCGAGGGAGTCACCCGCGTACAGCAGTTGCGCGAATCGCACTCCGCGGAATCGGGCAACGGCGCAGAAGGCCGAGGCTTCCATGTCGACCGTTCGGCAGCCCTCCTCGACGCGGCGGGAAACGCGCGCACGGGTCTCGCGGTAGAGCGCATCGGTGGTCCACGAGCGGCCGGTGACGAAGTCGACTCCGGCGTCGGTCAGCACGGATTGCAGCACAGCCACGCCTGCGGGATCGGCGTCGACGATCCGTCCGGGCGGTAGGTAGTGGAACGAGGTGCCCTCGTCGCGGACGGCGCTGTCGACCACCATCACGTGTCCCATGCCCAGGTCGTCGGACAGTGCCCCCGCGCCGCCGACGGCCACGAACTGGGTGCATCCCATCGCGATGGCCTCTTCGAGGAACAGTGCGGCCAGTGGCGCTCCGACGCCGGGGTGGAAGACGGCAAGCTTCTCCCCGTTCCGTTCGATCTCGTAGACGGGATGTTCGCCGTGCTCGGAGCGCATGATCGAGACGACTCTGGCGTCGCCTTTCGCACAGATGCTCTCGATCACCTCGGAGAAGAAACAGACGACGGCTTTCGGCGGTACGTCGACTCCCTTGGCCACCATCGACGGGTCGATGACGCCCGTTTCGTCCAGATCGTTCTCGGTCAGCGCGATGTCCATCAGGTGATGTTCGCACGACCGATTGCAGACCCTGCACGACCGATGCCGTACATGTCGCACGGTCCCGATAGACTCTCCCTGGCATTTCGCTCCATCGAAGGGACCTATTCCTCGTGTCCGCTAGCTCTGTACCCACAGACACTGTCTCCAACGCCGTCGCAACCCCCGACGTAGCGCAGCCGTACAAGGAACTCGGACTCAAGGACGACGAATACGTCCGCATCAAGGAAATCCTCGGCCGCCGGCCGACCGACGCCGAGTTGGCGATGTATTCCGTCATGTGGAGCGAGCACTGCTCGTACAAGTCCTCGAAGGTGCACCTGAAGTACTTCGGTGAGACCACCACCGACGAGATGCGCAAGCCCATGCTCGCCGGTATCGGTGAGAACGCGGGCGTCGTCGACGTCGGCGACGGCTGGGCCGTCACGTTCAAGGTCGAGAGCCACAATCACCCGTCGTACGTCGAGCCCTACCAGGGTGCGGCGACGGGCGTCGGCGGCATCGTCCGCGACATCATGGCCATGGGCGCTCGCCCGATCGCCGTCATGGACCAGCTGCGATTCGGTGCCGCCGATGCACCCGATACGCGCCGCGTCCTGAGCGGCATCGTCGCAGGCGTCGGTGGCTACGGAAACTCCCTCGGCCTGCCGAACATCGGCGGCGAGACGGTGTTCGACGCCTCCTACGCCGGTAACCCTCTGCTGAACGCTCTGTGTGCCGGTGTCATGCGCGTCGAGGACATGCATCTCGCGTTCGCGTCGGGGCTGGGCAACAAGATCATTCTGTTCGGTGCACGCACCGGTCTCGACGGCATCGGCGGCGTGTCCGTGCTCGCGTCGGAGACCTTCGACGGCGACGAAACCGGCGGTGGCCGCAAGAAGCTTCCGGCAGTACAGGTCGGCGATCCGTTCACCGAGAAGGTGCTCATCGAAGCCTGCCTGGAGCTGTACTCCAACAAGCTCGTCGTCGGTATCCAGGACCTCGGTGGTGCCGGGTTGTCCTGTGCTACTTCGGAACTCGCGTCAGCGGGAAGTGGCGGTATGCACATCGAGCTGGAGAAGGTGCCGATGCGCGCCACCGGCATGACGCCCGCCGAGGTGCTCTCGAGCGAATCCCAGGAGCGCATGTGCGCCGTGGTGACTCCCGACAACGTCGACGCGTTCATGGCCGTCTGCAAGAAGTGGGACGTTCTGGCCACGGTGATCGGTGAGGTCACCGACGGTGAGCATCTGCAGATCACCTGGCACGGCGAGACGGTCGTCGACGTACCGCCGAAGACCGTCGCGCACGAGGGACCGGTGTACAACCGTCCCGTGCAGCGTCCCGCCACCCAGGACGATCTGGTCGCGAACACCACGGCGTCGCTGCAGCGTCCGGAAACCGGGGACGAGCTGAAGGCGACGTTGCTGAAGATGATCGGCTCTCCGCAGCTGTGCAGCCGACGCTTCATCACCGAGCAGTACGACCGCTACGTGCGCGGCAACACCGTCCTCGCCGAGCACGCCGACGCAGGCGTCATCCGCATCGACGAGAAGACCGGTCGCGGAATCGCTTTGGCCACCGACGCGTCGGGTCGCTACACCGCACTCGATCCGTATCAGGGTGCGCAGCTGGCGTTGGCCGAGGCGTTCCGCAACGTCGCCGTCACCGGCGCGACGCCCAAGGCCGTCACCAACTGCCTGAACTTCGGCTCACCCGAGGACCCGGGCGTCATGTGGCAGTTCCAGCAGGCCGTGCGCGGATTGGCGGACGGCTGCGTCACCCTTGGCATTCCCGTGACCGGCGGCAACGTCAGTTTCTACAACCAGACCGGTGCCGAGCCGATCCTGCCGACGCCCGTCGTCGGTGTACTCGGCGTCATCGACGACGTGCATCGCCGCATCCCCACCGGCCTCGGTCTCGAGCCCGGCGAGACGCTGATCCTGCTCGGCGAGACCCACGACGAGTTCGACGGGTCCATCTGGGCTCAGGTCGAGCACGATCACCTCGGCGGCGTGCCACCCAAGGTCGATCTCGCCCGCGAGCAACTGCTGGCAGACATTCTGCTCTCGTCCTCGCGCGACGGATTGGTCTCGGCGGCACACGATCTGTCCGAGGGCGGCCTCGCTCAGGCCGTCGTCGAAGCCGCTCTGGCCGGTGAAACCGGTTGCCGCATCATCCTTCCCGAGGGTGCCGATCCGTTCGTGACGCTGTTCTCCGAGTCCTCGGGCCGCGTACTGGTCGCGGTACCGCGCACGGAAGAAACTCGCTTCACCGGCATGTGCACCGCCCGCGGTCTGCCGTGGGCGCGCATCGGCGTCGTCGACGAGGGTTCGGATTCGATCGAGGTGCAAGGGCAGTTCTCCGTCCCGATGACGGAGCTGCGCGAGACGTTCGAGCGCACTCTCCCCAGACTCTTCGGCTGACCGAGGTGGGGGGACGCACATCGGAGCAGCGCCACGACGAGGTCGACGCGACACTCGAGAAGGACCAGCATCATCGGTACCACCTGCCCTCGGTCGAGTTCGCCGTCCCCTCACCCGCCAAGCATCCGTTCGTCATGTGGGCCTGGGGCCTGCTGCGCCTGGACTTCACCGGAATTGCGTTCAGCGCGTTGTTCTTCTGCTGGTCGTTGACTCCGTCTCTGCTCCCTCGTGGATGGCTGTTCCAGGGCATCATCGGCGGTATCAACGCGGCCATCGGCTACGCCTTCGGCGTCGCGGTGGGTTGGGCCGTGACCCGTTGGTGGCTCTCGTCGCGATCGTGGTGGCCGTTGCCGCGCAAGGTCGAGCTGGCCGTCAAGGTCGCCGTTCCCGTCCTCGCGATCGCGGCATCGATGGTCATGCTGGCGATCTCGGCGGAATGGCAGCGTGAGCTGGCCGCTCTGATGGACGCGGAGGGAACCACCACGACGGGGTATTTCCGCACCGGCGCGCTCAGTATCGCCATGGCAGCGCTGCTGATCTCGGTGTGGCGGGTGTTGCGTGACTTCGTTCGTCTGCTCGCCCGTCAGATCAACCGCATCGTGAAGATGCCGCGCGAAGTGGCCAATGCGCTCGGGGTCGTCGTCCTCGTCGTGCTGTCCGTCGCCCTGGTTCAGGGTGTCCTGCTGCGCGCGGTCTCCGAGGTCACCAATTCCGTGTTCAGTCTGCAGAACGACGAAACCCGGGACGGCGCAGAACAACCCGTCGCCGACGAACGCTCCGGCAGCCCGAACTCGTTGGCGCCGTGGGACACCCTCGGCTTCGAGGGTCGCGACTTCGTCTCCAGCGGACTTCGCGCCGACGAGATGGAGCGAGCCACGGGCCGCCCCAGCCTCGAACCGATCCGGGCATATGCAGGGCTGGAAACCGCAGAGACCCAGGACGAGCGACTGAACATCGTGGTCGCCGAACTCGAACGCACCGGGGCATTCCAGCGCGCGGCTCTCGTCGTCGTCCCGACCACCGGAACCGGATGGGTCAATCCCACCGCCATCGAAGCCGAAGAGCTCATGTTCGACGGCGATGTCGCCACCGTCGCATCCCAGTACTCGTACCTGCCGAGTTGGATCTCCTTCGTCGCGGAGGGAGACAAGGCCGCGCAGGCAGGCAGAGCTCTGATCGACAAGGTGCACGACCGCTGGCTGCAGGAACCGGAGGCCACGCGCCCCAAGTTCTACGTCTACGGCGAGAGCCTCGGTACCCAGGCGGGTGAAGGCGCGTTCGACGGTCTGGCCGACATCCGGGCCACCACCGACGGCGTCCTGTGGGTGGGACCGCCGAACAACAACCGCATCTGGAGTCAGTTCGTCAGCCGACGCGACCCGGGAAGCCCGGAGGTGCGGCCGGTCTACTCCGAGGGCCTGACGGTCCGGTTCGCCGACAACTCGTCGGGCATCCCGCCGGAGGATCAGCCCTGGTACGAGCCGCGGATCCTCTACGTTCAGCACGCGTCGGATCCGGTGGTCTGGTGGTCACCCGACCTGTTGTTCGAGCGTCCCGACTGGCTGTCCGAGCCACCGGGGCCGGACCGGCTGCCGAGCATGCGATGGTTCCCGGTCGTGACCTTCTGGCAGGTGGCCGCCGATCTGACGAACGCCGCAGGCGTTCCCGACGGACACGGCCACAATTACGGAACCCTCGTGCTCGACGGCTGGGTGGCCGTTGCCGCGCCCGAGGGGTGGACCGACCGCGACACCGAACGAGTCCGCGGGGTCATGGAGCAGTTCGCCGGCCGGGACGGTCCGGAGAAGTGAGAACCGCAGTGACGGCCGGAGTGGAGCCTGCGGAACGACCCATTCTCACCGGACTCGCGACGACGGCGTGGAGTACCTACCTCCTTCCCGCTCTCGGTCTCGATGCCCGTGGACGGGCAGTGGCCAACGCGTCGTTCGCCGTCGGTGTGGCTGCACTGTCTCGAACGAGCGCAGCAGAGCTCGGCCTGCGCAATTTCGCCGCCGGGCTGAAGTGGGGCGCTGCGGCGTCGGCCATTCCCGTTCTCGGATCTGCCGTCGTCGCTGCGATTCCTGCGTTGCGTCGCCGCGTCCGGCCGTCCGAGGACGAACTGGCCGAGTGGGTTCTGTTTCGCATCCCGGTGGGAACGGTACTGACCGAGGAACTGCTCTTCCGCGGTGTGCTCGACGCCGCGTCGCCTGCTCTGTCGCCGATCTTCTTCGGGCTCTGGCACATTCACCCGGCCCGCGCGGCGGGTGACACCGTGGTCGGAACGGTGGTGGCAACGGCAGCGGCCGGTGTGGTGTTCTCGTGGCTTCGAGCCCGCAGCGGCAGTGTGCTCGCCCCGGCGCTGCTGCACTACTTTCTCAACGCCAGTGGCGCTGTGCTGGCGCATCTCGCAGCGGACGACAGGAGTTAGGCGCAGTGCCACCGCACAAGGAAGTCGGCCCCGCCGAGGTACGCGAGGCCGTGCTGGCCGTCGAGCAATGGATCAAGGGTGAGGCGGACAAGCCTGCGCGGGCGCAGATAGCCGCAGCGGTACGCACCACTGCCAGAACTCTCGGCCAGAATGCGCCGGGATCCTCGGTGGAGGTGCGGGTACCGCCGTTCGTCGCGGTGCAGTGCATCGAGGGGCCGCGTCACACCCGGGGGACACCGCCGAACGTCGTCGAAACCGACGCGCTGACGTGGCTGCAGGTGGTCACCGGAATCCGCGATTTCGCCGAGGCTCTCGCCGACGGTTCGATCGATGCGTCGGGCAGTAGAGCGGCGGAAGTGGGTCGCTGGCTGCCGCTGTTGTCCATCAGGTGATCGGTGTGAATCGGACACACGTTCACCTACTGGGAATCTCCCGTCCACACGATGCGTTGACTCCGGCCGTGTGCCCGTAGACTCAGGCACGGCCCCCCGCCCCGTCCCCCAAGGGAGCAATGCCCGTGACCAACGCCGATTTGTCGGTCGACAGTCCGAATCTTCTGGTAAGCAAACCCCTCGACGAACCGGAGAACGAGCCGCGCGAGGAGTGCGGAGTGTTCGGAGTGTGGGCACCGGGCGAGGATGTGGCCAAGCTCTCGTATTACGGCCTCTATGCACTGCAGCACCGTGGCCAGGAGGCTGCCGGCATCGCAGTGTCCGACGGTTCCCAGGTGTTGGTGTTCAAGGATCTCGGTCTCGTCAGCCAGGTGTTCGACGAGCAGACGCTCGGCGCTATGCCCGGGCACGTCGCCATCGGTCACTGCCGCTACTCCACCAGTGGTTCGGTCACGTGGGAGAACGCGCAGCCGATCTTCCGTACCACCACCGCCGGGACGGGGATTGCGCTCGGCCACAACGGGAATCTGGTGAACTTCGCCGAGCTCGCCACCAAGGCGCGCGACGCAGGCCTGATCAACGACCGGCTGCAGGGCAACGGCACGTCGGATTCCGACGTGGTGACCGCGCTGCTGGCGCACAAGGCGGCCGACTGCACCATCGAGCAGGCGGCGATGGAATTGCTGCCATTGCTCAAGGGTGCCTTCTGTCTGACGTTCATGGACGAGCACACCCTCTACGCCGCGCGTGACCCGCACGGCGTTCGACCGTTGTGCCTCGGGCGCCTCGATCGCGGCTGGGTGGTTGCCAGCGAGACGGCGGCTCTCGACATCGTCGGTGCCGCATTCGTCCGCGACATCGAGCCCGGTGAACTGCTCGCGATCGACGCCGACGGTGTTCGGTCCTCGCGCTTCGCAGCTCCCGAGCCCAAGGGTTGCGTGTTCGAGTACGTGTATCTCGCTCGTCCCGACAGCGTCATCGGTGGTCGTTCGGTGCACTCGACGCGAGTCGAGATCGGACGTCGTCTCGCGAAGGAACATCCGGCCGAGGGGGACCTGGTGATTCCCGTGCCCGAGAGCGGAACTCCTGCTGCGGTCGGTTTCGCGCAGGGCTCCGGCATCCCGTACGGCCAGGGTTTGATGAAGAACGCCTACGTGGGCCGCACGTTCATTCAGCCGTCGCAGACCATTCGTCAACTCGGTATCCGGCTCAAGCTGAATCCTCTCAAAGAGGTCATACGGGGCAAAAGGCTGGTGGTGGTGGACGATTCGATCGTTCGCGGCAACACCCAGCGCGCCCTGATCAGGATGCTCCGCGAGGCCGGTGCGCTGGAGATTCACGTGCGTATCGCGTCGCCGCCGGTGCGCTGGCCCTGCTTCTACGGCATCGACTTCGCTTCTCCCGCAGAGCTGATCGCCAACGGTGTCGATTCCGAGGACGGAATTCTCGAGGGTGTGCGGCAGGCGATCGGTGCCGATTCGTTGGGGTACATCTCCATCGACGGCATGATCGCGGCCTCCGAGCAGCCTGAATCCCGGTTGTGTGCAGCATGTTTCACCGGCAAGTATCCGATCGATCTGCCGGCCGACAACGCACTCGGCAAGCACGTTCTCGAGGGTCTGCTGGCCTCGGCCGCCGGGCAGCCGGTGGACAACGACGCGAACGTGAGTGCTCTGAGTCGTCCCTGAGCAGGGCGTTCCTGCGAGGGAACAGCAGGGTTTTCTCAATGCCACATATTGGAAACAGTCCGTCGGTACTGTCCTTTCAGTTACATAGGACACACCGATTGGATAGAGGCTTTCAGATGACCCTGTCGCCCGACGACGGACGCATGCAGCGCTACAGCGCGGCATCGAAGACCGCTGCACCCAGCTCAGCGGGACGCAAGCACGGCAAGAAAGTTGCTGCAGTGGCAGCACTGTCGGTACTCGCATTGACTGCGGCAGCCTGCGGCTCGGGCCGCACCGACGAAGCCGGTGGCTCCGGCGAGGGCAGTGGTGACACCATCACCGTCGGCACCACCGACCAGGTGACGTCACTCGACCCGGCCGGCTCGTACGACAACGGCTCGTTCATGGTCATGAACCAGACGTATCCCTTCCTGATGAATTTTGCGCCCGGTAGCTCCGAGCTCGAGCCCGATGTCGCCGAGAGCTGCGATTTCACCGAGCCGACCGTGTACACGTGCACGCTGAAGGACGATCTGACGTTCGCGAACGGCAACCCGCTGACGAGCGAGAGCGTGAAGTTCTCCTTCGATCGCATCGTCGCCATCAACGATCCCAACGGACCCGCGTCGCTGCTGACGAACCTCGACAGCGTCGCGACTCCGGACGAGAAGACCGTCGAGTTCACGCTGAAGGCCGCGAACGATCAGACGTTCCCGCAGATTCTGGCGACACCGGCGGGCCCGATCGTCGACCAGACCGTGTTCCCGGCAGATTCGATTCTCGACGACGACGCCATCGTGGCGGGCACCCCGTTCGCAGGCCCGTACTCCATCTCGAGCTACGCCAAGAACTCCCTCGTCAGCTTCACCGCGAACGGCGACTACAAGGGCATCCTCGGAACTCCGAAGACTTCGTCGATCAACGCGAAGTACTACACCAGCTCCGACAACCTCAAGCTCGACGTGCAGAACAAGGCCATCGACGTCGCGTGGCGATCGCTGACCCCGACGGACGTCGAATCGCTCGGCAGCGTCGACGGTCTGACGGTGCACGAGGGACCCGGCGGCGAATCGCGCTACATGGTCTTCAACATGAACACGATGCCCGGTGACAACCCTGATCAGAAGCTGGCCGTGCGCAAGGCAATTGCGGCCTCGGTGGATCGCCAGGCGCTGTCCGACGGCGTCTACAAGGGCACCTACACCCCGCTGTACTCGGTGGTCCCCACCGGTCTGGCCGGTGCGAACACCGCGTACGGCGACGTCTACGGCACCACCCCGAACCGCGACGAAGCAGCCGGATTCCTCTCTGCCGCAGGCGTTGCCACCCCGGTGCAGCTGAACCTGCAGTACAACCCGGACCACTACGGTTCGAGCTCGAGCGAGGAATACGCCGCGATCAAGAGCCAGCTCGACGCGACGGGCCTGTTCAACGTGAACCTGCAGTCCACCGAGTGGAGCACGTACACCAAGGAACGCGTCGCCGACGCCTACCCCGTGTACCAGCTGGGCTGGTTCCCGGACTACCCCGATGCGGACAACTACCTGACGCCGTTCTTCGGGCCGGACAACTTCCTGCAGTCGCACTTCGAGAGCCCGGCCATCACGTCACTGCTCGATCTCGAGCGCACGACCGCCGACGAGAATGCGCGGATGCAGATCATCGGTCAGATTCAGACCGAGCTCGCGACGAACTACCTGCCGACGCTTCCGTTGTTGGAGGGCAAGCAGATCGCCGTCGCCACCGACGAGATCAGCGGCGTGGACGAGACTCTCGACGCCTCGTTCAAGTTCCGATTCGTCACTCTCGCCAGGGGCTGACCGGCGTGCCCACTACCGACAGCACGACGGTAGAGGGCGAGAAGCAAGCACAGCAGGTGAGCGCGCCGTCACGGTACGGCGCGCTCGCCCGTTATCTCGGGGTCAGATTTCTGCTGATCATTCCGACTGCCTGGATTCTCGTCACCGTCGTGTTCTTTCTGATGCGGGTGATCGGTGATCCGATCACCGCGGCCCTCGGTGGTCGCCTACCTGCCGAACAGATCGCCCAGCGCAAGGCCGAGGCCGGCTACGACCGACCCATTCTGACGCAGTACTGGGAGTACCTGACCGGACTGTTGCGCGGCGATTTCGGCCGCTCCGCCACCGACAACCGCGCGATCAGCGACGTCCTGCTCGTCAACGGCGCTGCCACACTGGAATTGGCGTTCTGGGCACTGCTGGTCGCCTTCGCGGTCGGCATCCCGCTCGGGTTCTTCGCCGCCACCCATCGGGACCGCTTCGGTGACGCCTCGCTGCGGATCTTCGCGATCCTGGCGTACGCGGCTCCGGTGTTCTTCGTCGGCATGTTGCTCAAGCTGCTGTTCGCAGTCAAGCTCGGCTGGCTGCCCGTCGCCGGTCGTGCCAGCACCAATGTGGAACTGGCACTGCAGAACGTCTCGCCCAAGACCAACATTCTGATCGTCGACTCGTTCCTGTACGGCGAGCCGAGCTACATCGTGAACGTGCTCGAGCATGCCGTACTACCCGCACTCGCCCTGGGTCTGTTGACGGCCGGAGTGTTCCTGAGGCTGGTGCGCGTCAACCTGATTCAGACGTTGCAGGCACCGTTCGTCGACGCTGCGCGCGCTCGCGGTTTGAGCGAGGGCACGGTGACGCGACGACATGCGTTCCGCAACGCCATGATTCCCATCGTCACCGTCATCGGCCTGCAGATCGCCGTGCTCCTGGGCGGTGCGGTACTGACCGAGACGACCTTCGAGTGGCAGGGCCTGGGCTACGAACTCGCCCGATACCTCCAGCAACGCGATTTCGTTGCGGTGCAGGGCATCGTGACGTTCCTGGCCGTCGTGGTCGCCGTCGTCAGCTTCGTCACCGACGCGATCGTCGCACTCATCGACCCGAGAGTGAGGTTCTGATGAGCACCGAAGTCGTGCTGTCCGACGTCCCTCCCACCCGTCCGCATCGTCGAGGATTTCCCGGCGTCGCATTCGTCAAGTCCACGTCGGGGTTGCAACGCGTCACCTTGATCGTCGGGTTGGCACTGATGGTGGGGTTCGTGATCGCCGCAGTGTTCGCCCCGCTTCTCGCGCCGTACGGGTTCTCGCAGACCAGTGATGCCGGGCAGGATTTTGCTCGCCAAGCGGCTCCGTCTGCCCAGCACTGGTTCGGCACCTCGGTTCGCGGTGAGGACGTGTTCTCGCGCGTGATCTACGGTGCCCGAACGGCATTGATGGTGATCGCGTCGTCGTTGATTCTCTCGCTGATCATCGGTGTTCCGCTCGGCCTGGCCTCGGGCTACATCGGCCGTTGGTTCGACCGCGTGCTCGTGCTGTTCATGGACGCGATGTACGCGTTCCCGTCTCTGCTTCTCGCGGTGGTTATCTCGATCGTCGTCGCAGGCGGGCAGTCGTCGAGCTTCGGTGGCATCGCATCCGCAGCCATCGCCATCACGGCGATCTTCGTGCCGCAGTACTTCCGCGTCGTGCGCAACGCCACGGTGGCGGTCAAGACCGAACCGTACGTCGATGCCGCTCGGGTCACCGGTGCCGGTACTCCGCGAATCCTGTTCCGCCACATCCTCGCCAACGTGGTGCAGACGCTGCCGGTCATCATCACCCTCAACGGTGCCGAGGCCATCCTGACCCTCGCCGGACTCGGATTCCTCGGATTCGGCATCGAACCCACCTCCGCCTCGGAGTGGGGATACGACATCAACAAGGCGCTGCCCGATATCTCCAACGGCATCTGGTGGACGTCGGTGTTCCCTGGCCTGGGCATCGTGTTGGTGGTGCTCGGCCTGACCATGGTGGGCGAAAGCGCAAGCGAGACACTCAATCCGCTGCTGCGCACCCGCAAGAAGTTCAAGAAGGCGGTGAAGGTATGACATCGAGTGTTGCAACTCCACGCGAGTCCGCATTGTCGGTGAAGTCGTTGTCCGTCACGTTCCTCACCGATGCCGGCGAGGTCGATGCCGTCACCGAAGTCTCGTTCGAGGTGTTCCCCGGCGAAGTACTGGCCGTGGTGGGGGAGTCCGGATCGGGCAAGTCCGTCAGCGTCCGATCCGCCATCGGCCTGCTCCCCGACACCGCACGCGTCGAGGGACACGTGGTACTCGGTGGCCAGGACGTGACTACGCTGAGCAACAAGGCGTGGGCGCAGTTGCGCGGCAACAAGATTTCGATGGTGTTCCAGGAACCGGGCAGCGCCCTCGATCCGCTGTTCACCATCGGCTATCAAATAGTGGAGGCGCTGCGGGCGCACACGCGCGACGACGGCAAGCGAATGTCGGCGAAGGACGCCAAGATTCGGGCCGTCGAGCTGTTGACGATGGTGGGTCTGCCCAACCCCGAGCAGCGGTTCTCGTACTATCCGCACGAGCTCTCGGGTGGGCAGAAACAACGCGTCATGATCGCGATCGCCATCTCGTGCGAGGCGAAGGTCATCATCGCCGACGAGCCGACCACCGCCCTCGACGTCACGGTGCAGGCCGAAATCCTGGACCTGCTCCGTGATCTCAAGGACCGGCTCGGCTGCGCCATCGTGCTCATCACCCACAGCATGGGCGTCGTGTCCGACCTGGCCGACCGCGTCGTCGTCATGCAGAACGGCCGCGTCGTCGAGGAAGCTCCGGTGGCGCAACTGTTCGACGCACCCGCCGACGACTACACCAAGAAGCTGCTGGCCGCGGTGCCGACCCTCGCCGCCGTGGAGTCCGACAAGACGGTCGACACCTCCGGCGAGCCGGTACTCGACGTCTCGCGTTTGGTGGTGCAGTTTTCCGGCGGCGTCGGCTCACCTGCGTTCCGGGCGGTCGACGACGTCTCGCTCACCATCCACCGCGGCGAAACACTCGGGCTGGTGGGCGAATCCGGCTCGGGCAAGTCCACGATCGGCAGATGTGTTGCAGCACTGCAGAAGCCGACCAGCGGCAGCGTGACGGTGATGGGGCAGAACATCGCAGGCGTGAGCGAACGCAAGCTGAAGCCGCTACGCAAGCGATTCGGGTTCGTCTTCCAGGACCCGTCCGCATCACTGAACCCCCGACTGACCGTCGGGCAATGCATCGCCGAACCGATGATCGTGCATAAGTACGGCTCCAAGGACGCGATCGCGGCGAGGACGACCGAGCTGCTCGACGCCGTGCAACTGCCGTCGGGCACCGACAAGCGCTACCCCCACGAGCTCTCCGGTGGGCAGCGGCAACGCGTCAGCCTGGCGCGGGCACTGGTGCTGGGACCTGATCTGGTGGTCGCGGACGAGCCGACCAGCGCTCTGGACGTGTCGGTGCAGGCAGCCGTGCTCGATCTGTTCGAGGCACTGCAGCAGGAATTCGGCTTCGCCTGCCTGTTCATCAGTCACGACCTCGCGGTGGTCGACCGCGTTGCGCACCGCGTGGTGGTACTGCGCAACGGGGCAATCGTGGAGGAGGGGACACCGTGGAAGATCCTGCGATCCCCGGAGGCGGAGTACACCAAGAAGCTGTTGGCGGCGATCCCGGGTAAGCGCCTGCACACGTGAATTCTTCTCGCCACCGGGCACTCCGGTACCGTTAGGGCGCTATCTGTGCCGTCACGGGCGCTGACATGATCGAGTACACAGGCTGGAGCCGAATGACCGAGGAATCCCAACCCACGAGCGCAACTCACTCGGGCGGTGCCTCCTACGCGGCGGCCGGGGTCGACATCGCCGCAGGAGATCGAGCAGTGCAACTGTTCGCGCCGCTCGCCAAGAAGGCCAGCAGGCCCGAGGTCATGGGCGGTCTCGGCGGTTTCGCCGGCCTCTTCGCGCTCAAGGGCGACTACCGCGAGCCCGTCCTGGCCGCCTCGACCGACGGCGTCGGCACCAAGGTGGCCGTGGCGCAGGCGCTCGGCAAGCACGACACCCTCGGCCTCGACCTGGTCGCAATGGTCGTCGACGACCTCGTCGTCTGCGGTGCCGAGCCACTGTTCCTGCAGGACTACATCGCCGTGGGCCGAGTGGTTCCCGAGCAGGTCGCCGAACTGGTCAAGGGCATCGCAGAGGGCTGCATCATCGCCGGTTGCGCACTGCTCGGCGGCGAGACGGCCGAGCACCCGGGACTGATGGCCGACGGCGATTACGACCTCTCGGCCACCGGCATCGGCGTCGTCGAGGCGGATTCGATCCTCGGACCCGAGCGAGTACGTCCCGGTGACGTCGTCATCGGCATGGGATCGTCGGGTCTGCACTCCAACGGCTACTCACTCGCGCGCAAGGTGCTGCTGGAGATCAACCACATGGATCTCGGCGGACACGTCGAGGAGTTCGGCCGCACCCTCGGCGAGGAGCTGCTCGAACCGACCAAGATCTACGCCAAGGACTGCCTCGCGCTCGCGGCCGAAACCGACGTGCGCACGTTCTGCCACGTCACCGGCGGCGGATTGGCGAACAACCTCTCACGGGTGATGCCCGAGGGCCTGGTCGCCGAACTCGACCGCACCACGTGGAGCCCTGCCCCGATCTTCTCGCTGATCGCTCAGCGCGGACGCGTCGAGCGGGCCGAGATGGAGCAGACGTTCAACATGGGTGTCGGCATGGTCGCCATCGTGGCACCCGAGGACGTCGATCGAGCACTCGCCGTGCTGACCGCACGCCACATCGACTGCTGGACGTTGGGCACGGTGAAGAAGGCGACCGGTAAGGACGTCGCCGACGAGCGTGCGCTGCTGCTGGGTAACCACCCGAGGTTCTGATCGCCCGAGGACGGACAAACAAGTGAGGGGAGCCGCACCGCGGCTCCCCCTCAGTCGTTCAGTGCTCAGTACTAGCGTCGCCAGTCCTCGTACTCGTCTTCTTCGACTCGGGAAGGCGCGTCCGAGTCGACGCCGCCACGATGCGAGTTCGACGAACCACCGGAGAGCTCTTGCTGCAGTCTCTCCAAGTCCGTAATAGGCGAGCTGTACTTGAGCTCACGAGCGACCTTTGTCTGCTTTGCCTTAGCCCTGCCTCGGCCCATGGCGGTGCCCCCTCGCGGACTTTCGGGGCGGCCTGGGGAAATTTGGCGGCCCCGTTAGAGTTGGTATTTCTTCCTGGGACACACTCTAGCGCGCGAATCGCCGCGATGCGCAGACGGCACCACGTGTCGGTGCCGGGCGAACGGGCGCGACACGCCCGGGAAAAGGGTCGACGCAGCCTGTACCTGCAGAAATCCGTGCACAGGCAAACTATCTCCGTTTCGCGACACGAGAACTACGTGCTGCGCGTCATGGGGAGCGGAGCCCGGAGAAGCGACCGGAGGGTCAGTTCCGCAACGATTTCAGTGCCGCGGCCGCATCGCGGTAGACCTTCGGTGCCAAATCGGGCTGATCGAGCAAAGTGGACATCGCGGTCGCGTCGGTTCCTCGGAACAGGTCGCGAACCGTCACCCCGTGTCGGGGTACCGACTCCACGGTCACTGCGTCACCGCCGCCGAAGACCCCGGGTTCGAGAACTCGGAAGTACGCACCCACATCACCTCGGTCCGCGAAGCGACGGATCCATCTCGGCTGGTCCATCCACCGTGCGAACGTCGCGCAGGGCTTGCGGGCGATCGTCACCTCCAAGGTCACCGTGCCGATGCGAAACCGCGACCCGATCACCGCGTCGGTCACCGGGACACCCTCGGTGCGGAGGTTCTCCCCGAATCGACCCGGTGGAACCGGCACCCCCAGCTCGTCGGCCCAGTGCTGCGCCTCGACCTCGTCGTAGGCGTACACGGCCTGATCGAGTCCGCCGTGGAATTTCGTGTCCCGACAGTGATCACCGCCGATGCCGAGCTCGTGCACGTCCACCTGCCCGTCGACGGGCCGCTTGTCGATGCCACTGTCGACCACCGCTCGGCGTCCGAGCGGAACATCGGCGTGCACGACGCAGACCGCGAGGACCCTCCCGGTCACCGGCCGCGCAGGCGGTCGACCGCAGCGCGGCCGGCCTGGACGTCGTCGTACGACGGGATCGAATCCGGATCGATCGACGCGGCACACGGCCCTGCTTCGAGGGCAGTGTCGACCGGAATCGTTCGTTTGAGAAGAGCCAATGCGATCGGCCCGAGCTCGAAGTGATCGATGACGGTGCCCAGACGGCCCACCGAGCGTCCGCCTGCGGTCACCGGATCGCCCGTTCCGGGTCGACCGTCCGCGGAACCGTCGAGATGCAGCAGCACCAGGTGTCGGGGCGGGCGACCGAGATTGTGCACGCGCGAGACAGTCTCCTGCCCGCGGTAGCAGCCCTTCTCCAGATGCACCGCGCCGAACTCCGCTGCGCTGCCGATCCAGCGAACCTCGTGCGGAATTGTCTTCTCGTCGGTGTCCACGCCCACGCGCGGACGCAGCGATTCCACCCGCAACGCGTCGAACGCCCAGGTTCCGGCCGGGGCGGCCCCGGCGTCGCGCAGTCGGATGAACCACTCGCTCAGACTCGCGCGGGGGATCACCACGTCGTACGAATTCGCGCCCGGCCAGGGCATCCGCCGCACGAAACCGCCGCCGTCGATCGGCGACGCACCGTAGACCTCGCTCGGAGCCGGCAGGCCGGCCTTCTCGAGCACCGACGCCGCGTCGGATCCGAGGACGGTGAGAACGGCGAGTTCGTCGGCCTCACGGGGTTCGGCCTTGGCCCAGAACACCATCTTCTTCAGGAACGAGAGCAGATCCGGTCCGGCCGAGCGCTCGGTGTCGATGTACGTGACGCCGGCCAGGTCGGTTTGGACGAAGTGATGCTCGATGCGGCCGTTGACGTCCAGGCTCAAATTCTCCGCCGAGCTGCCGTCGGGCAGGTTCGAGACGAGTTGGCTCGAGATCGTGTTCAACCAAGTCAGACGTTCGTCTCCGCCGATGGCCAGAACGAAACGATGGGAACGGTCGATGACGGCAGCGCCGCTGACCGCGTCGCGTTGCTCGCCGAACGGATTGCCGTAGTGCCAGGCCACCCCGGCATCGACGCTGTCGTCGGGGGAGGGCACTGCGCCGGGGAGTGTCAGAAGTGGACTCGGGCTGATCGTGACTGTGTCGGACACATCCCCCATAGTAGGAGCCCGTCGGCGCAGCAACTCGGTGACCGGTCCCTTTACACCCTCGAAACGGCGACGACACGGCACCGCGACGACACGGACCTAGCGTGTCGATCCATGAAGAAACTGGCGCATCCGGCCGCGCAGATCGGCCTCGCCGCGATCGGCGGCATCGTGTTCGGGTTGGTGGTCGGCGAGTGGGCCGCGAACCTGAAGTTCATCGGTGATCTGTTCATCCGACTGATCCAGATGTCGATCGTCCCGCTGGTGATGGCTTCGGTCATCGTGGCCACCGGGTCGATGGCGGGGGCGGGAACCGGCAAGATCGCGTTTCGCACCTTCAAGTGGATGATCGGGTTCTCGGTCGTCGCCGCTGTGCTGGCCTGGGTGCTGAGCACCATCATTCGGCCGGGCGCGGGCATGGTGTTCACCCAGCAGCTCGATCCGGCGCTCGAGGAGTCGGCGAGCGAGGCGCTCGGCTGGCAGGACACGCTGCTGAACTTCGTCAGCACCAACGTGTTCGACGCCATGTCGACGGCGACGATGGTGCCGATCATCGTCTTCTCGCTGCTCTTCGGTATCGCGCTACGCAGTCACATCACCAAGACCGGCAACACCCAGGTGCTCTCGTTCATGGACCAGATCCAGCAGATCGTCCTGACGATGATCCGGCTCGTCATGGTCATCGCCCCGGTCGGTGTGTTCTGCCTGCTCGCCGCGCTCGCCGGAGACGTCGGATTCTCCGTGGTGTCCACCGCGCTGAGCTACCTCGGTACGACGCTGCTCGGGGTGTTGATTCTGTTCGCACTCTTCGTCGTGGTCGTGACGATGCGGACCCGATTCAACCCGTGGAAGCTGCCCAGCAAGCTCACCGAACAGACTGCCGTCGCGGTGACGACGACGAGCTCGGCCGTCACGTTCCCGACGGTGCTGCGCAACACCGTCGAGAAGGTCGGCGTCAGTCAGAAGGTCGCCAACTTCACGCTGTCGATCGGGTTGACGATGGGCTCCTACGGCGCCGTGCTCAACTACATGATCGTGGTGATGTTCCTCGCGCAGGCAGGCAACATCGACCTGAGCCTCGGGCAGATCGTGCTGGGCATGGGCCTGGCGGTTCTGCTGAACATGGGCACCATCACCGTGCCCGGCGGATTCCCCGTCGTCGCGATGTTCCTCGCGACCTCGCTCGACCTTCCCTTCGAGGCCGTCGGCCTGCTGATCGCCGTGGACTGGTTCGCCGGGATCTTCCGTACCTTCCTCAACGTGAACGGAGACACGTTCGTCGCGATGCTCGTCGCCAACGCCGACGACGAGATCGACCGCGAGGTCTACAACGGCACCAAGGTAGTCGTCGCCGAGGATCTCGACCTCGACGAGTACGCCGACGCGCTGGCAACGGCCGACCGAGCGGATTGATCGAACGCGTCCGCTCCCCTCTAAGGTGGCGGGCATGTCGGAGTCGGTAGTGGTGACGTTGGACGGCCGAGTGCACGACGCGAATCGGCCGTTGCTGTTCGCCGACGACCTGGCCGCGGTACGCGGCGACGGGGTCTTCGAGACGCTGCTCGTGCGCGGCGGCGCGGCCTGTGCGGTCGAGTTGCATCTGGCCCGGCTGGTGGCGTCGGCGAAGGCGCTGGACCTACCCGTTCCCGATCTCGAACAGTGGCGCGCCGTCGTCGAACAGTCCGTGGGTCTGTGGACGCAGGAGTCGGAGGACGAGGCGGTTCTTCGCGTGGTCCTCAGCCGCGGACGCGAGGGCGGTGGTGACCCCACCGCATACGTGACGGTGGGGCCGCTGCCCGAGCGAGTACGGGCGGCGCGCACCGACGGGGTGTCGGTGATCACGCTCGATCGCGGCTACTCGGTGGACTTCTCGTCGGGAGCGCCGTGGCAGCTCGCGGGGGCCAAGACGTTGTCGTATGCGACCAACATGGCCGCGCTGCGACATGCCGCAGCGCAGGGTGTCGACGACGTGATCTACCTCAGCAGCGAGGGGAGGGTGCTCGAGGGTCCGCGCTCGACGGTGGTGCTCGCGCGCGGTAAGACTCTCGTCACACCGTCCGTCGACCAGGGCATCCTGGCCGGAACCACGGTCGCCGGGTTGTTCGCGGTGGCCGAGTCCGCTGGTTGGACATGCGAACACGGGCACCTGTATCCCGCGGATCTCATTGCCGCAGATGGCGTTTGGCTTGTCTCGAGCGTCACCCTCGCGGCTCGGGTCACGGCGATGAACGGCGTTCCTCTGGGCACGCGGAGGCGTGCCGATGACGTTTCGACGATGGTCGATACGGCCGTGGAGGCGGTCGAAACTCGATAGGAGTCCAACGACCCTGCCGAAAGACTCTTCCCTACTACTAACCGTAGTAGTACATTCGAGTTTGTCGCGGGCCAACGCCCTGACCTGCGGTGTTGCCCGTCACAGCTCGGGTGTGAGAGTTCGGAGTATCGATGGACGCGTTGGATGTCTCGCGGTGGCAGTTCGGTATCACCACCGTTTACCACTTCATTCTCGTACCTCTCACGATCGGCCTCGCGCCGATGGTGGCCGCCATGCAGACCATGTGGGTGATCACCGGGAAGGACTCCTGGTATCGGCTGACCAAGTTCTTCGGCAAACTGTTCCTCATCAACTTCGCCCTCGGTGTCGCGACCGGAATCGTCCAGGAATTCCAATTCGGCATGAACTGGAGCGAATACTCACGGTTCGTCGGTGACGTGTTCGGTGCACCCCTCGCGCTCGAGGGATTGGTCGCGTTCTTCCTCGAGTCCACGTTCCTCGGCCTGTGGATATTCGGCTGGAGCCGACTCCCGAAACTCGTTCACCTGGCGACCATTTGGCTCGTCGCCATCGGCGTCAACGCCTCTGCCTTCTTCATCATCGCAGCCAACTCCTGGATGCAGCATCCCGTCGGCGCGATCTACAACGAAGAGACCGGCCGCGCCGAACTCACGGACATCTGGGCACTGCTCACCAACAACACTGCGCTGGCGGCCTTTCCGCACGCTGTCGCAGGAGCATTCCTCACCGCCGCGACCTTCGTCGCCGGCATCTCCGGCTGGTGGATGGTGCGTGAGGCTCGCAGGAAGCAGGCTGCGCTCACTCCGCTGTCCGAAAACGGACTCACGCCACAGGCTCCGCTCCCGGCCGCTGGGGTCACTCTCCAGGCTCCGCTCCCGGCTACTGACTCGCGTTCGATGTTCAGATCCGCAGCACGAATGTCCTTCATCGTCATGATCGTTGCCGGCGGTGCGCTCGCCATCACCGGAGACATTCAGGGCAAGCTCATGTTCGAGCAGCAGCCCATGAAGATGGCCTCCGCAGAATCGTTGTGCGACACCGAGACCGGGGCCAGCTTCTCGCTCCTGACCGTGGGCACCCACAACAACTGCGAATCCGTGATTCACCTCATCGCGATTCCCGGACTCACCTCGTTCCTGGCGGAGAACGACTTCGGTGCCACCGTGCAGGGCGTCAACCAACTGCAGGAGCAGTACGAGCAGCAGTTCGGCCCCGGAAACTACAAGCCGAACCTGTTCGTCACCTACTGGGCGTTCCGAATGATGATCGGACTGGCCGCCGGCTCGGCCCTGCTCGCCATCGCGGGTCTGTGGGTCACCCGGGGTGGCCGGATTCCCGACCAGAAGTGGTTCTCGTGGTTGTCGCTGCTGGCGATTCCGACGCCGTTCCTCGCCAACAGTGCGGGCTGGATCTTCACCGAAATGGGCCGTCAGCCATGGGTTGTCGCGCCGAACCTCTCGGGAGTCGATCAGATACGGCTGACCGTGGACCAGGGCGTGTCCGACCATCCCGTCGGCCTCGTTCTCGCCTCGCTGGTGACGTTCACACTGCTGTACGCCGCCCTCGGTGGTGTCTGGTTCTTCCTTCTTCGTCGCTATGTCATCGAAGGACCTCTCGACCACGACGCGCATCCGCACGTCGATCCACCGGAATCGGAAGACGAAGAGCCCAAACAGCTCTCGTTCGCGTACTAGGGGAAAACCATGTCACTACCCGAATTCTGGTTCTTCGTCATCGCCTTCTTCTTCGTCGGCTACTTCGTGCTCGAAGGTTTCGACTTCGGCGTCGGCATGCTCATGCCGATCCTGGGCAGGCATCCCGACGCCGCCACGGGGGAGAAGCGCAGGCGTGCGGTTCTGAACACGATCGGCCCGGTCTGGGACGGCAACGAGGTGTGGCTCATCACCGCAGGTGGCGCACTGTTCGCGGCCTTCCCGGAGTGGTACGCGACGTTGTTCTCGGGCTTCTACCTGCCGCTACTGCTCATCCTGGTGGCCCTGATCCTGCGTATCTGCGCCATCGAATGGCGCGGCAAGATCGACGACCCGGTGTGGCGTCGGCGCTGCGACATGGGCATCGGCATCGGCTCGTGGGTTCCGGCGGTGCTGTGGGGCGTCGCGTTCGCCAACATCGTGCGCGGCGTCGCGATCGACGAGAACAAGAAGGTCACCGCAGGCTTCTTCGACTTGCTCAACCCCTACGCTCTGCTCGGCGGTGCCACCATGGCGCTGGTGTTCGCTCTGCACGGCGCAGTGTTCATCGCGCTCAAGACTTCCGGGGACGTGCACGAGGATTCCGTGAAAATTGCGGCGCGCCTCTCGGTTCCGGCAGTTCTCGTCGGCGGCACCTTCGCCCTGTGGACCCAACTCGCGCACGGCAAGACGTGGACGTGGCTACTCGTCGCGGTGGCCGCTGTCGCACTGCTTCTCGTCGTCGCGCTGACGGCGAAAGTGCGCGAAGGCTGGGCATTCGTCTTCACCAGCGTTGCCATCGTTGCCGTCGTGGTGCTGTTGTTCGCCTCGCTGTTCCCCAATGTCATGCCGTCCAGTACGGATGCCGCGTCCGATCTCACCATCGCGAACGCGTCGTCGAGCCCGTACACGTTGAAGGTCATGACGTGGGCTGCGGCCTTCGCCGCCCCTGTCGTCCTCGGATATCAGGCCTGGACGTACTGGGTCTTCCGCCAGCGCATTTCGAGTGCCCAGATCCCGGACTCGATCGGACTGACGGTGAAATCGTGACCGCTCCCGCTCGCTCGCGAGGACCGGTCGATCCCCGCCTGTGGAAGTACTCCAGATCTGCGCGGGGCTACCTGGTCGTCACTGTCGCTCTGTCGACCGTCGTCACCCTGTGCATCATCGTCGGCGCGCTTGCGATCGGCCGCGTACTGGCAGGCGTCATCACCGACCCGACGGCACGGTCGTTGTCCGCCTGGACGACGGAACTCGCCGTGCTGGCGGGCGCAATGGCCGTCCGTGTGCTCGCCACCGGAGCCCAGTCCCGCTATGCGCACCGGTCGGCGTCGCGTGTGGTGGCCGAGCTCGAAGTCGAGGTACTCACGGCAGCAACCCGTTTCGAGCCCCGAGAGCTCGACCGTGAACGGGAAGAGTTGACCGTCGTCGTCACCCGCGCCATCGGGGGTCTGCGCGCGTACCTGACCGGATACCTGCCGGCGCTGGTGTCCGCGGTCATCGTCACTCCGCTCGTTCTGGTCGTCATCGTCACTCAGGACGTGACCTCGGCTGTGGTCATCGCGGTGACCTTGCCGCTCATCCCGATCTTCATGATTCTGATCGGGTTGCTGACCAAGGGCCGAGCCGCGGCGACGCTCACCACGATGACCCGGTTGTCTGCGCAGTTGCTCGATCTACTGGCCGGTCTGCCGACCTTGCGCGCGCTGCGCCGCGAACACGGCCCGGCCGCTCGCATCCGCGCACTGGGCGACGCCCATCGACGAACCACGATGCGCGCGTTGAAGGTTGCCTTCCTCTCGTCGATGGTGCTCGAATTGCTCGCGACCCTGTGTGTCGCGCTGGTGGCCGTCGGCATCGGCTTGCGCTTGGTCTTCGGGGAGATGACGCTCGAAGCAGGCATCATCGCGTTGATCCTCGCCCCCGAGGTGTATTTCCCGCTGCGCGCCGTGGGGACCCAGTTCCACGCAGCGGAAGACGGCGTCGAGGCCGCGGAGCGAGCCTTCCGTGTCCTGGACCGGCATACGACACAGCCGACCGGTGGCCGGACCGTGAACGCGACGACCGCGGACATCGAACTCGTCGGACTCACCGTCGCGAGCCGGGACGGTAACGCTCCGGCCGGACTGAGTGCGCTGTGCCGAACGGGCACCATCACGGTACTGACCGGCCCCAACGGCTCGGGTAAATCGACTGCGCTGCAGGCCGTTCTGGGGCTCACGACGCCCACGAGCGGTGCGGTACTCGTCGGCGGGGTGCCCGTGGTCGATCTCGACCTCGACCGGTGGTGGGCGCAGGTCGCATGGCTCCCGCAGCGGCCCGTGCTGCTTCCCGGCACGCTGTACGAGAACGTCACCCTCCACGGTGTGCCCGACGCCGATGCACTCGACGCAGCCTGCCGCGCTTCGGGATTCGACGCCGTACTGCGAGAGCACCCGAACGGCTGGAACACTCGCGTCGGGCAGGGCGGAGTGGGTCTGTCCCTCGGCGAACTGCAACGCCTGGCCCTGACCCGAACCTTCGTCTCTGACGCGACGGTGATGGTCCTGGACGAGCCGACGGCGCACCTGGACGCGGCGAGTGAACAGACTGTGCTGCACGCCATTCGAGATGCAGCCGACCGAGGCGTCACCGTGGTGATGGTCGGTCACCGGCGCGCAGTGCTGCACGCCGCCGATCGCGTCGTCGAGGTGCGAAGCAGTTCGCCGGTGGTACCGGAGTTCGATCATGTCTGACCTACGACGCGCACTGGCCCTGTTCGAGCTCTCCCCGCGCAGGGTTGCACTGGCAGTGGCGGCCGGCGTGGCAACACTCGGCAGCGCACTGGCTCTCGCCGCACTGTCGGCATGGTTGATCACCCGAGCCTGGCAGATGCCTCCGGTGATGGACCTGACCGTCGCAGTGGTATCCGTTCGGGCGCTGGGCATCTCGCGCGGTGTGTTCCGCTACCTCGAACGACTGACCACGCACGACGCGGCCCTGCGGGGTACGACGGCAGCGCGCACGAGGATCTACGAGCAGCTGGCGAACGGACACGGCGCGCTCGCTCTGCGGCGCGGTGACGTCCTGGCTCGTACCGGGGCGGACGTCGACGTGCTCGGCGACGTTGTCATACGCGCGATCGTGCCGATCTGCGTGAGCGTCGTGATGATGCTCGCAGCCGTGGGGCTGCTCGCCGGTATCGCGCCTGCTGCCGCGTCGATCCTGGCGGTGTCGTTGTTGATCGCCGGGGTGGGTGCACCGATTCTGGCGGCGCGGTCGGCACGGATCGCCGAGGAGGCCGGAGCCGACGCCGACGCGCGGTTCGCCGAGACCGCCGTCCGAGCACTCGACCACGCCGCGGAACTGCGGGTCGCCGGGCGCCTCGACGCGACCCTCGCCGAAGCCCGCGGCGCAGCGCAGGATTCGGTCACTGCCCGCGACCGGGCGGCACGACCGTCGGCGCTGGCCGATGCCGCCGTTCCGTTGTCGATCGGTGCATCGGTGATCGGGTCCTTTCTCGTCGGCATCGGGTTGTACGGACCGACCGGAGGCACCGCAGGTGGCATGACTCCGATGGCTCTGGCGATCATCGTGCTGGTTCCGCTCGCTGCCTTCGAGGCAACCGCGGCACTCCCCGGGGCGGCAATCGCCCTGATGCGTGGACGAATCGCGGCCACTCGAGTTATGGCGATGCTGAATGCGGCTCCGCCGCAGTGGCGTGGTTATGTGCCCTCTGGGGTACTCAACCGCACCACTGCGCGGAGCGCACTCATCGGGCCCAGCGGATCGGGCAAGTCCACGATGCTGCGGGAGTTCGCCGAGGAATGCGGTTCGGACGCAGCGCTGTTCGCCGAGGACGCGCATCTGTTCGACACCTCGATTCTGGAGAACCTACGTGTGGTGCGCGGCGACGTCGACGAAGCACAGGCATCGGATGCGCTGCGACGCGTGGGCCTGGGCCCATGGCTCGACGCGCAGCCCCTCGGGGTCCACACCACCCTGGTCGGCGGTGCGCAGGCCGTGTCGGGCGGAGAACGGCGCAGACTGCTGTTGGCTCGCGCTGTGCTCAGTACGGCCCCGATCGTGCTGCTGGACGAGCCGACCGAACATCTCGACCGAATTTCCGGCGAACAGCTACTTCGAGAGTTGCTCACCACCGACGACGGCTTGTTCGGAGCCGATCGAATCGTGGTGGTCGTCACTCATCAACTGCCGGAGAACACCGACGCCGACCAGGTGATCGACCTCGGCTCGAATCGTGGGAAAAACTCTTTGCCGACTCGGAAACTCGGGCGTACGTTGTGAAGTACACGAGAGAGGAGGTGGTCTGAAGTTGATGAACTCTAGGACGCGTGAGGTGGCTGTCAGCTAGCCGCAATCGCTGACGGATTCACTGCGAAGACCGCGCGAGCGGCTAGCGAATCCCAGGCAGCTACCCGGCCCCCGAGCCCCCGACCTGTCCGGTCGGGACCTGAGATCAGGTATGGCTCGGGGGCCGTTCGCTGTGGGTACCGAAGTGGTTGTGTCTCAGCCGATGTAGCGAGACAGGCGCGCGGACAACCGCGGTGCCAGTGGGCCGTCGGCGACGACGCGTTCCTCGACGTATGCGAGGTCACCGCCTTCGACGATGCCGTAGAGCCGCTTGGCCCCGCCGACCAACGCACCCGAGGTGCTACGGATGACGACGTCGGTGGCCAGTTCCCAGGACGACTTGGTCAGGGCGTGGCCGTAATACAGTTCGACGACCCCGGTGCTGTGGGTCAGCAGCAGTTCGACGAGCTCTTCGTCGTCGGAGCCTTTGAGCCCGTGGCCTCCGCTCATCCGCCAGAATCCGGTTTCGCGGAGGTCGGGATGTGCGAAGTTGCCGTCGGAGTCGAGTCGCCACGAACGTGATTCCCAGCTCAGGTAGCTACCGCCGTCGTGCGTGACGACGATCTGCTGACCGAAGGGATAGTCGGTACCCGACTCGGGGTCGTGGCCCTCGCCCTCGCCACGCCACACGCCGACGAGCGGCAGCAGAGCGAGCATCGACGGGTGCAGATCGGGGCCGAGGCGAAGATTGGCCGTGTCGTCGGGGTGCGGGATGTCCGGCAGGACCGGAACGTTCCGCGTCGACGCGTCGGCGAACTTCTGTTCGGCGGCCGCTATTGCTTCGTCGCCACTGGTGACGGGGGTGTCGAGCCCCTCGTCAGCTCTGCCGGGTTGCCCCGCAACCGGTTCTGTCACGACTCGTCGTTGACCAGTCGGTAGACGACGTAGAGCGAGAACGCGATGATGGCTACTGCCGCAAGAACGAGAAGTAGCTCGAAGAAGATGACCACGAGTGCGAGTTTAACCCGCAGCGATCGTCGTCGAGGACAGCGGCCCGAATACCGCCTGTGTCCTTGGTGACATCTAACCGAATTCGAGGCCGTGAGTGCCTTGGATCACTCATAGCGGTGGAGAAATCCTGTCGAGCAGGTACCTTCTTCGGGGGGCGTCGGGCGCTCGAGGGTGAGTTTCCGATGTTGTTCACTGTGTTCTGTCACGAAGGCTGGGGAGGTCTCCGCAACAATGCTGCGTCGTAAACGGGCTCTGACATCGTCGTTCGGTCCGTTGTTGATCAGGTCGGCGGTGGTGACCCTGGCGTTGGCGCTGGCCGCTCCCGCAGCCGCACTCGCCGCTCCGGACTCGGGATCGGCCGAATCGGGATCGGCAGAGTCGGGATCATCGGACTCCGGTTCCGCCGACGCGGGTTCCTCCGACTTCGGGTCGTCGCAGGGCCCGAACATCGACCCCAACAACTACGCGCAGGACTGCCCCGATGTGCTGGTGCTGGCGGTGTCCGGTGCCACCGACTCGGCGTCGGACCGCAATCCTCTGGCCGAGCAGGCGTCCACGGTCGCGTCGAACTGGGTCGGGAACGTGACGGTCCCGGTCGGTGAGGCGAATGCCGACAGCCCGGGTACCGTCGGCTGGCTCTACGTCCCGTACGCCTCGACGTACGGCTTCGACGTTCTGGACAACGTGCCGACCTACCACGAGTCGATCGTGGAAGGTGTCGCAACGACCAATCGTCTGATGGACGAGTACAAGGTCAAGTGTGGAGATCGAACAAAGTTCGTACTCCTCGGATACAGCGTCGGCGGCGAGGTTCTCGATCGTTTGTCCACCGAGATCGGCGCGCGTGACTCGAGTGCCCTGGTGAACGGCGACGACATCGCAGGCGTGATCATGGTCGGTTCGCCCTACCGCCCGGCCGGTGTGCCGAATTTCGGTGACGAGCCGGGTGAATCGCTCGGTGGCTTCATGGACCAGTCGCCGCGGGATTACGGAACGCTGACCGACAAGGTCACCTGGTCGTGCCGACCGTGGGATCTGGCGTGCGACGCTCCGGACGACATCGAACTTCTACAGCTCGCCCTCGAGGTCATCTCGCAGATGCGGCTGACCGTCCTCAACCCGGTACAGACCGTGTCCGACTTCGCGCGCGCAGTGACGACCATTGCTTCGCGCGCGATCGTCGATATCGCCACCGACAAATCATGGTTCACCTCCGACGAGACTCTGCTGCAGGTCTTGGTGAGGGTGGCGGACGTGGATTACACGGTCGCCGATCAGCAGGCGGTGGACGCACTGACACCGGAGCAGCTCCTCGCCGATCTCAACTGGGCGATGGGGCCCGGTGCCGAGACCGTGGAAGCCAAGCTCCGCGCCGAGGCCACCGGGTTCGAGGAGAACAACAAGGGCATCGCCGATGTCGTGCTCGGGCCCTACCTGGCGCTCGGCTTCCTGCAGCACCTGTCCTACTGGTACAACGACCCCAACGACGGGTACGAGTGGGAGAGCGAGAAGATGGTCGCGTGGATCACCGACCTTGCGCGCACCGAACGCGAGAAGAAGAACGCACCGCAGACGGCGGCACCTGAAGCCCCCGCCCCGGAGACCGCACCCGAACCCCGCCTGCTGCCGGAGCCCGGCACGGTCACGCAGGTGAGCGATCTCGGAGCTTTCCTCGAATCGCAGGGCATTCCGGTACCGGAAGGGATGTTCCCGCCGCAGTATTCGACGGTTCCCGATCCCGCCGCTTCGGTGCCCGTCCCGAACTAGAAGCCTCCGCCGAGCCGAAAGAACCCCGCACCTGCGAGCAGGTGCGGGGTTCTTTTTCGTTCGAAGCGAGCGGGTCGGATCAGACTCCGACGGTGACGTTCGCCGAGTGCACGCCTGCGCCCTCGGGAGCGATCACGGTGTCGCCGTTGCCCGATGCCGACAGGGCGCGCAGCGTCCACTGTCCGGGAGCGGCGAAGAACCGGAAGTCTCCGGTGCCCGACGCGACGACCTCTGCGGTGAATTCGCCGCTGCCGTCGAGCAGCCGCACGAATGCGCCTGCTACGGGCTCACCGTCGCCGGCGAGGACGCGGCCGGTGATGACCGTTTCCTTCTCGACGTCGACACCTGCGGGGATGGTCTGGCCTTGTACGGGTGCTCCACACATATCAGTGAACCTCCAGCTCGATGGGTGCTCCGACGAGAGAGCCGTACTCGACCCAGCTGCCGTCGTAGTTCTTGACGTCTTCCTTGCCGAGGAGCTCCTTGAGGACGAACCAGGTGTGGCTCGAACGCTCACCGATGCGGCAGTAGGCGATGGTGGCCTTGCTGTCGTCGTAGCCCTTGGTCTTGTACAGCTCTTCGAGCGCTTCGTCGGACTTGAACGTGCCGTCTTCGTTGGCGGTGGTGCTCCACGGGATGTTGATCGCGGACGGGACGTGGCCACGCTGCTGAGCCTGCTCCTGCGGAAGGTGAGCCGGGGCGAGGATCTTGCCCGAGAACTCGTCGGGCGAACGCACGTCGATCAGGTTCTTGTTGCCGATGGCGTCGATGACCTCGTCGCGGAACGCGCGGATCGACAGGTCGGGTGCCTCGGCGCGGTACTGCGTGGTCTCACGGCTGACGACGTCCTTGGACAGCGCGCGGCCGTCGAGTTCCCACTTCTTGCGTCCACCGTCGATGAGCTTGACGTCCTTGTGCCCGTACAGCTTGAAGTACCAGTAGGCGTAGGCGGCGAACCAGTTGTTGTTTCCGCCGTACAGCACGATGGTGTCGTCGTTGCTGATGCCCTTGGCCGACAGCAGGTCCGAGAACTGTTCCTGATTGAGGAAGTCGCGGCGAACCGGGTCCTGCAGGTCCTTGCGCCAGTCGAGCTTGACCGCACCTTCGATGTGTCCGCCGTCGTAGGCGCTTGCGTCTTCGTCGACCTCGACGAAGACGGTCTTCGGTGCGTTCAGGTTCTGCTCGGCCCAGTCGGCAGAGACCAGGACGTCGGAGCGAGCCATGGTGTTCCTTTCGGTCTTTCTCTATGGATCGGTGAAGGTCGAGACAGGACTGCAGCCTGCTCAAGCGACCCTGTTCAGGATGCGGTGTGCGAGGTGCTGCGCAGCCGCGAGGCGAGGGGGTAGATCATGCAGCCGAGGCAGACCGCGAACGCGGCGTTGAGGAAAGCCGCGAACAACGCGAAGCCTGCCGCCACGGTTCCGACGACGGGAGCGCCGACCGCGAAGCCGAGGACTCCGACGGCGGCGAACACGAAGCCCACCAGTTGAGCGAACTTCAACGGTGCCACCGGCTCTCGTTCGCTGGTGGGGGAGAGCCGCGGTGCGACGAATGTCGCGTAGATCGTGCCGTACGGACTGCGCTTGGGTCCGCGGACGGCTCCGATTCCGAACACGATCGCCTGTAGCCCGAGCAGGATTGCCGCCGCGGGGACCGAGAACGTGGTCAGGAGGAGAACGACGACCAGAACGGCGGTGGTGATCCACGCCGCGAAGCGTGGACCACGAACGTCCACCTGGTCGATCGTGGCAGTGGGGGTGGTGGTCCGGGTGTCGGGTGTCGACATCGAGAGGTACTCCTGTGCGAGGTCAGGGCACGCCGCATCGGCAGTGCTCGGACATGGATTTCGATCATCGGGCCGTCATCACGCATGGGCGTGGCGGCAGAAGGAAATCAGCAGCAGCGACAGCAACAACCGCCCAGTCGGCACAGATCGACTGTGCGACGACTGGTGAGCATCAGCTCGCGGCAGGAGAACACGAAGAGCATCGTACCCGCTACCAGCGGCGCGTCCTACCGCTGGTCCGAAGAAGCGAGGTCAGAGAGCGTCGAGTGCCGACCGCAGCGCCGCGGCGGACGGCACGCCCGCGATTCTGGAGCGCCGTTGCAATCGGGTGTCGAGTACGAAAGTGGTGGGCAGTGACAGCACGCCCAGTTCGCGAGCGAGGATCGGATGGGCGTCGATGTCGAGTTCGAGTTCTCGGGCATCGCTCCGGCCGTCCAGCACCTGCTGGACGACACGTCGCACGGCTGCGCACGGTCCGCACCAGTCGGCCGAGAAGTGCAGGACGGTCGCAGAGTCGGTCGTGGCACCCGCGTCGAGCAGGAGCGGGTACAGGTCGTCGGTCTCGGTGTCTGGCTCACGCACCGCCCGGACGGTGCCCGATCGGCTCCGGAGGAACAATCCGGTAGCGACGGCAAGGATCGCCACGACGACGAGAACTGTGATCCCTGTCACGGCTTTTCGATTTCGTTGAGGTCGATGGTCACGTTCTCGCCGGATCCTTCGACGACGATCTGCGAGCCCTCCGCATAGACGTCGGTCGGGACCAGCCCGAAGGGCAGGCTCTGACGCTCGATGGTCTTGGTGAACAGTCCGAGAATCGTGGGCTTGGCGAAATCGGGGATCGAGAAGTCCGCCTGACCCTCTGGGCCGAAATAGAAGTCCGACGCCACGATGGCGACGCCGTCACCTTCGAGCAACAGGTCGGCCTGCACGCTCACCGTTGTCTCGAGCGGGCCGACCGGAACCGTTCCGGTCAGCACGACGCCCCCGGTAGTGGTCATGCCCGACCCGCCGGAGCCGCCGGTGCCGTCCGACTTGTCGGCCGGCGGCGCGGAAACCTGCAGGTCGACGATGCCGAGGAACCGGCCGAGGTCCGTGGCCTCGATCCGTACGCGGCCGTCGAGCTCGTCCACGGGAATCGCCCGCACGTTGTTGTCGATCAAGTCGGACAACTCGATGTGCACGCCGCGGAGATTGGCCTCGATCGTCGTCGAGCCGACGTACTCGGTCGGCACGTCCTGCGCGCGGATCTCGATGTTCTGGTAGCGCCCGTCCGCGGCCTGGGTGAGGAACGGGAAACCGTGCACGATCACCTGAGGGTCCGAGGTGAGCTCACCGCCGGCGCGGATCGCGCGGGAGACTCGATACTCCGAGTAGGCCGCAGCGCCGAAATCCACCACGAGGGTGAGGGCCAGCAGGCTGGCGAGTCCGATGAGAAGTGTGCGCACGGGTCCATTGTGACCGACGAATCGCGCACTGCCCTCTTCGGCCGGTTGTACGGACAAGCTAGTCTGTGTCCTTGACGATCACTCAAGTCCAGCCTGGACTGGACCGGCCAGCAGTAAGAATGGAGACGCAGTGGAGCTCCTACTACTGACCTCCGATCCCAATCCGGAGGGCGTTCTGCCGTCCCTCGCTCTCCTGGCGCATCACGTACGCCCGGTACCCACCGAGGTGTCCTCGCTTCTCGAAGCCGGCTCGGCGGACATCGCGCTGGTCGACGCTCGTACGGACCTGGCCGCCGCTCGTGGTCTGTGTCGCCTGTTGGGAAGTACCGGATCGGCCATCCCCGTCGTCGCGGTGCTCACCGAGGGTGGGCTCGTCGCGGTGAATTCCGACTGGGGTCTCGACGACATCCTGCTCCCCGGTACCGGCCCCGCAGAGCTCGACGCCCGGCTGCGGTTGCTGGTCGGCCGTAGTGGAGGAGTTGCCAGCCCGGAGACCTCCGGCAAGATCACGCTCGGCGAACTGGTCATCGACGAAGGTACCTACACCGCTCGGCTGCGAGGTCGTCCGCTCGACCTCACGTACAAGGAATTCGAGCTGCTGAAGTACCTGGCTCAGCACGCGGGGCGGGTCTTCACTCGCGCCCAGCTCCTGCAGGAGGTGTGGGGCTACGACTTCTTCGGTGGCACGCGCACCGTCGACGTCCATGTTCGACGCCTGCGCGCCAAGCTGGGCACCGAGTACGAGTCGCTCATCGGAACGGTACGCAACGTGGGATACAAGGCCGTTCGACCCGCACGCAATGCCAAGGGCGGACCGGTGGTCTCGGACGCTGCCGGCGGAGATTCCGACGATGCGGATTTCGAGTTCGAGCAAGAGAGTACTCTCTCGTAGATGAATTCGGATCCTGCGTTCGACGTCCACCCCATCGACGGCGACGCACCGTCTTCGCGCGTTTCCTACGAGATTCATCAGATCCTCTCCCGTGCAACGGAAGTCGATGGCACTGCGCCCTTGTCGGAGCAGGCTGTGAAGGCTGTCGACCGAGGTGACGACGTCGTTCGTCTGGTCTCCACCGAGGGTGATCGTGTCGTCGGCTACGTCGGAATCGCCGACGGGATGGCCGAGGCCGTCGTCGATCCTCCGTTCCGCGGTCACGGAGTGGGACGCGAATTGGTTTCTCGCGCACTCGAATTCGGCTCCGGTACCCGTATCTGGGCGCACGGCAACCTGCCGGCGGCGCAGTCGGTCGCGGCGCGGCTCGGGTTGCAGGTGGTTCGCGAGCTGCTGCAGATGCGTCGCGCGTCCGCACACCCTGATCTTCCAGATGTGGTTGTGCCGGAAGGTATTTCGCTTCGAACGTATCGTGGGCATCAGGACGATGCCGAGCTGCTGCGGGTCAACAATGCGGCCTTCTCCTGGCACCCCGAACAGGGTGGCTGGACCGATCGCGACATCGCCGCACGACGAGACGAATCGTGGTTCGACCCGGCCGGACTGTTCCTGGCTTTCGAGGAGGGCAGCGACCGCCTCCTCGGCTTCCACTGGACCAAGGTTCATCCGGCCGAAGGCTCGGAACCCGCCATCGGCGAGGTGTACGTCGTCGGAATCGACCCCCAGTCGCAGGGGCGCGGCCTCGGCCGGGTGCTCACGCTGGCCGGCCTGCACTATCTGCATAGCAGAGAACTCGGCCAGATCATGCTGTACGTCGAGGCCGACAACACCGCTGCCGTGCACACCTACAGCAAGCTGGGCTTCGAGAACTACCACGTGGATGCCGCATACGCTCGCAGCGTCTGAACGGACATTTCAGGCTGCGGTGTTCATCTTCCGTTCACCCACGCGGGGGTAAACGTCTACCACCTGCCCTTACCTTTCTCCATGGGTGGCAACCTACGCCGCCTGGTGCGAGGTTCTCTTCTGGAGCCGGCACCCACACAGTCACAGCGCGGCCGATCAGGTCCGAGCGGTGGACACGGCCCAAGATTCCTCGGAGGAAACAGGTGAACCTCAAGCGCAACGGTGCTCTCATGAGCGCAGTGGCCATCAGTGCCATGTTGCTGACCGCATGCGGTAGCGACGCGAACGTCGAGACCGTCGGCGCGGGCGATTCTTCCGCCTCGTGCGAGGGCAAGTCTCCGCTCACGGGCGAAGGATCGTCTGCTCAGCAGAACGCGATGTCCAACTTCACCTCGGTCTACTCGAGCGTCTGCTCCGGCAAGTCCGTCGAGTACACCACCAGTGGCTCGGGCAACGGTCGTACGCAGTTCGTCGCCGGTCTGGTCGACTTCGCCGGCTCCGACTCCGCGATCAAGGACGAGCAGGCAGCCGAGGCGGCCACCCGCTGCGACAGCAACCCGGCATGGAACCTGCCGCTGGTCTTCGGGCCCGTCGCAGTGGCCTACAACCTCGACGGCGTCGACAGCCTGGTGCTCACGCCCGATGTCACCGCACGGATGTTCACCGGCCAGATCACCACCTGGAACGATCCCGCGATCGCCGCCCTCAACGAAGGCGTCGACCTGCCGTCCACCCCGGTCACCCCGGTCTACCGCTCCGATTCCTCGGGCACCAGCGACAACTTCCAGCGCTTCCTGTCCGACGCTGCTCCGGAGGCCTGGACCCTCGATCACAGCTCCGACTGGGCCGGCGGCGTCGGCGAAGGTGCCAACGGCTCCTCGGGCGTCGCCCAGGCCGTGTCCGGGACTCCCGGCTCGATCACGTACGTCGAGTTCGGCTTCGTCGAGCAGGAAGGCCTCAGCGCCGCGAACATCGACTTCGGCAGTGGCCCGGTCGAGCTGAGCACCGAGAGTGCTGCCGCTGCCATCGACGCCGTGACCTTCTCCGGTGAGGGCAACGACCTGGTGCTCGACCTCGACACGCTGTACGCCAGCAACGAGGCCGACACCTACCCGTTGGTGCTCGCCACCTACGAGATCGTCTGCTCGGCGGGCTACGACGCCGACACCTCGGCAGCAGTCAAGTCGTTCCTGCTCAGCGCCGCGAACGAGGGCCAGCAGGGCCTCGAGGAAGCCGGCTACGTGCCGCTGCCGGACCGCTTCAAGGAGCGTCTGATCACCGCTATTGAAGCAATCGCCTGATTAAATGAGACGTAGTCCTGCTTCGGCTCGCGGCATCGCGAGCCGAAGCAGGACCGTCCTCGACCTCCACACGAGACAGTGAGCGGTATGAGCGACACCCACTCGATGACCGGCGTCCCCTCCGCGGCTTCTGTGCCCTCCGCGGGTGCCGCGCACAAACCGGAAGAACCACAATTGTCAGACAAGAAAAAATCGGGGACCGTCACACGTCCCGGTGACAGGATCTTCTCCGGCCTCGCCACGGGCTCGGGCATCTTCATCATCGCGCTGATCGCCGCCGTGGGTATCTTCCTGGTCTGGCGTGCGATCCCCTCACTGTCGAACAACACGGTCAACTTTCTGACCTACAACGGTGCCTGGGACACGTCGAACACCTCGGCCATGGTGTTCGGTGTTCTCGATCTGTTCCTGGTCACCGTCACGGTGTCCCTGTTCGCGCTGGTCCTCGCGATGCCTGTCGCCCTCGGCATCGCCATCTATCTGACGAACTACGCGCCCAAGCGAGTGGCGGGACCGCTCGGTTACGTCATCGACCTGCTGGCCGCAGTCCCGTCGATCGTCTTCGGACTGTGGGGCCTGTACGTCCTCGCGCCGGTGATCAGCCCGTTCGCCGAGTGGCTCAACACCAACCTGGGTTGGTTCCCACTCTTCGGTACCGGGTCGGTCTCCATTGCTGGCGGCGGCACCATCTTCACCGGCGGCATCGTGCTCGCCGTCATGATCCTGCCGATCATCGCTGCCGTGACCCGCGAGGTGTTCATGCAGACGCCGAAGGGTCAGATCGAAGCCGCTCTCGCACTCGGGGCCACCCGCTGGGAGGTCGTGCGAACCACGGTCATTCCGTTCGGAAAATCCGGTTACGTCAGCGGCTCCATGCTCGGCCTCGGTCGCGCACTCGGTGAGACCATCGCGCTCTACATCATCATTCGCAGCACCCAGTCGACGTTCGGCGGAACCTTGTTCGACGGCGGTTCCACATTCGCGACCAAGATCGCGCTGGCCGCGGGCGAGTTCAACAACCCGCTCCAAGCCGGTGCCTACATCGCCGCAGGTCTGGTGCTCTTCATCCTGACGTTCGTCGTCAACGCCGGTGCTCGCGCCGCCATCGCCGGAAAGAAGGACTGACCCATGACCGCAACCATGGACAAGCCCGTCAAGGAACCCACGTTCCAGGGCGTCAGCGCTCGCCGGAAGGCGTCCAACCTCTCGGCGACGATCCTCGTCAGCCTCTCGGTGCTGGTGGCACTCGTCCCACTGATCTGGGTGCTCTACACGGTGATCTCTCGTGGACTGTCCGCGGTGGTCTCACCCACGTGGTGGCAGAACTCGCAGGCCGGCGTCACCCAGTTCATCGCAGGTGGCGGTGCGTACCACGCCATCGTCGGAACGCTCCTGCAAGGACTGTTCTGCGCCGCCATCTCCATCCCGATCGGCATCTTCGTCGCCATCTACCTCGTCGAATACGGCGTGGGCACGCGACTGGCCCGAGTCACCACCTTCATGGTCGACATCCTCACCGGTGTGCCGTCCATCGTCGCGGCCCTGTTCATCTACGCGCTGTGGATCGCCACCTTCGGGTTCCAGCGCTCCGGCCTGGCCGTGGCCTTCGCCCTCGTGCTGCTGATGATCCCTGTGATCGTGCGCTCGGCCGAGGAAATGCTGCGCATCGTCCCTCAGGATCTGCGCGAGGCGTCCTACGCGCTCGGCGTGCCGAAGTGGAAGACCATCGCCAAGATCGTCATCCCCACGGCGCTGTCCGGCATCGTCACCGGCATCATGCTCGCCCTGGCCCGCGTGATGGGTGAGACGGCACCCGTGCTGATCCTGGTGGGATCTGCCACCGCCATCAACTTCAACATTTTCGAGGGGCCGCAGACGTCTCTGCCGCTCATGATGGTCGACCTGCAGAAAGCAGGAACCGGCGTGCTCACCGCTGAGCGCATGTGGGGAGCAGCCCTGACGCTGATCCTGATCGTCGCAATACTCAACATCGGCGCGAAGTTGGTCTCGAAGTTCTTCTCGCCCAAGAACTTCTGACCCACCCGACTCCAGCGAATCCTAAGGAACGAAGAACATGGCAAAGCGTCTCGATCTCAAGGACGTCAACATCTACTACGGCAAGTTCCATGCCGTCTCCGACGTCACTCTGGCCGTACCGCCGCGCAGCGTCACCGCGTTCATCGGACCGTCCGGCTGCGGTAAGTCGACCGTCCTGCGTTCGCTCAACCGCATGCACGAGGTGACCCCCGGCGCCCGCGTCGAAGGCTCGGTGCTGATCGACGGCGAGGACATCTACGGCAGTGGCGTCGACCCGGTGGGTGTGCGCCGCACCATCGGCATGGTCTTCCAGCGCCCCAACCCCTTCCCGACGATGTCGATCCGCGACAACGTCGTCGCCGGCCTGAAGTTGCAGGGCGGCCGCGGCAAGAAGGAACTCGACGAGATCGCCGAGCGCTCGCTCAAGGGTGCCAACCTCTGGAACGAGGTCAAGGACCGCCTCGACAAGCCCGGTGGCGGCCTCTCCGGCGGACAGCAGCAGCGTCTGTGCATCGCTCGTGCTATCGCAGTCTCGCCCGACGTTCTGCTGATGGACGAGCCGTGCTCGGCTCTCGACCCCATCTCCACTCTCGCCATCGAGGACCTGATCCAGGAACTCAAGCAGGACTTCACGATCGTGATCGTCACGCACAACATGCAGCAGGCCGCACGGGTCAGCGATCAGACCGGCTTCTTCAACCTCGAGGCGACCGGCAAGCCCGGCAAGCTCATCGAGATCGACGACACCGAGAAGATCTTCTCCAATCCGACGCAGAAGGCCACCGAGGACTACATCTCCGGCCGCTTCGGATAACCACACACGAACGCGAGAACCCCCGTCGAGCGAAAGCTCGGCGGGGTTCTTTCGTTCGTGTCTGCGCTCGGTGATTCGATGCGGCTGGTGACTCCTCAACGAAAGCCGAGTAGCGCTGCAGCGCAGCGCCACTCGGTATCGGCGAGGGTGGGTACTACGAAGTGGGGATGTTGTTGTGGCTCAGGTCGACGGGTAGCTCACCGGTCACCAGGAAGATCACTCGACGGCCGACCTCGACAGCGTGATCGGCGAAGCGCTCGTAGAAGCGGCCGAGCAGAGTCACGTCCACCGCAGCAGCGACGCCGTGGCTCCACTCGCGGTCCATCAGCACCGTGAAGAGGTGACGGTGCAGATCGTCCATCGCCTCGTCCTCCTCCTGCAGCTTCGCAGCGCGCTCGGGATCGCGGGTCTCGAGGACCTCACGGGCCGAAGCCCCGATCTGAACGGCGAGGCGACCCATCTCGGCGAAGTACCCGTTGACGACCTCGGGGAGAGCATGGTTCGGGTGCCTGCGACGAGTGATCTTGGCGACGTGCAGTGCGAGTGCGCCCATGCGATCGATGTCGGCGACGATCTGGATGCCGGCCACCACCGAGCGGAGGTCGCCTGCGACCGGAGCCTGCAGGGCGAGAAGGGTGAAGGCCTTCTCCTCGCACACCGCACTGAGCTCGGTGATCCTGTCGTGTTCGGAAATGACCTGCTCGGCGAGTACCAGGTCTGCTTGAAGGAGGGACTGCGTGGCTTTTTCCATGGCCGCACCAGCCAGGCTCGCCATCTCTCCGAGGAGATCGGCAAGCTCGTTCATCTGTTCGTTGTAGGCGACGCGCATGAGCGAAGTTTAGTGGGTCACACCGACCAGTTCCCTGTCCCGAGGGTTAACGGAGCATGAATGAACTCAGGCGCACGTGTCGTCGGCGGCGTTGGTGTACGAGAGATCCTCCGGAAGGGGCGCACTCTGGGTGGTGCCCTCGACCTGAGTGGGATCGATTTGGGTGCCGAATGCCGTCGGAAACTGGGTGTATCCGGGATAGTTCGAGCCGAGCACCACCTCGACGACGTTGTTCAGGCTCGGTGCAAGCTCGATGGCCGCGCCGGGTATCGCCGACGCGACGGTCGCCGCAGCAGCCTCCTGATCCTGGGAGTAGCGCACCACGGTCTGGGCCGCGGTGCCCGAGAAGTTGCCGACCGTCAGGATCTGGAAGCCGTAGACCGCGAGTTCGTCGGATGCCGTCTGAGCCATCCCGGCTATGTCGGATGCGTTGGACACCTGCAGGGAGACAGTTGCTGGATCGACGGCCAACAGCGGCGCGTCGGGTACGGCGGCAGGTGCGGGCTCTTCGGGTGTCACCGGCTCCGCGCGTTCCTCACCGGGCAACGGAGCGTCGTCGATGATGGCCTGGAAGATCGCACCGATCGCGTCGTCGTTGGGGATCTCGTTGCCGTAGTCGTTGGTGCCGGTGGTGGGAATGGTCAGGAAGGTCACCGCACCGGCGTCCACGTTCTGCAGCGAGCGCCCCAGCGTCACCAGGTCCTGAGTCTTGACGTTCTCCACGAAGGTGTCCGAGGTGAACGCGTTGACGAATCCGTTGAGCTTGCCGGGATCGAGCAGCACGTTGTTCGAGAGCGCGGACCTCAGAAGCGACGACAGGAAACGCTGCTGTCGCTTGATGCGGCCGTAGTCGCCGTTGCCCTCGGACTCGACGTTGCGCGCTCGAACGTAGTTCAGTGCGGTGCGGCCGTCGATGCGCTGTGTTCCGACGTTGGGGAGGACGTCACCCAATTCGTAATCGATCAGCGGCTGCGCGGTGCAGACCTCGACACCACCGACCTCGTCGACCATGGACTCGAATCCGGCGAAGTCCATCCCGACGAAGTGTCCGATACGCAGGCCCGAGATCTTCTGGATGGTCTTGACCAGACATTTGGGGCCGCCGAGAGCATACGTGGCGTTGAGCTTGTCGCCGTATGCCTCGGGGAACATCTCTCCGGTGTAGGTATTGGTGTCGTTGTCGAACGCCTCGCATTCCGGCCGCGTCACATCGAGATCACGGGGAAACGAGACGGCGACGACGCGGCTGCGGTCGGCCGGGATGTTGACGAGCATGACCGTGTCCGAACGGGCTCCCTCGGCGTCGGCGACGGTGCCGGCACCCACCTCGCCGCTGGCCCCGGTGCGGGTGTCGGTGCCCACGATCAGATACGTCTCGTCGCCGTATTGGCCTTCGGCGTCGACGACGTCGGTCGAATCGGGATCGAGGGCGGCGACCTGGAGAAATCCCTGATCGGTGTTGCGGAGGTATCCCCACACCACTCCGGTCAAGGCCACCGCCAGAATCGCGACGAGGGAGACCAGGCTTCGGCCGATCATCCGGACTCGACGGCGTCGGCGCACCCGGCTCATGGCCAACCGTGTCAGGGCCGGGCGATCCGTTGCGGGCGCACCCACCGGTTCCGGTGCCGCGTGCGGCGGCGGAGTCGGCGGCACTGCTCGGGCAGGTGGGGGAGTGGAATCGGTGATGGGGGCGATGACCTCGGTCGGCTCTTCGACCTCGGGACGGTCGTCCGGCGCCCGCCGAGTCGATCCCGAGCGCGACATCTTGTCCACCAACTCGGCGACCGAGACGGTGTCGGCGTTACGCGGCGATCGTTTGCCGAGTCTGCCGCTGTCCTCGGGCTGAGGCGGTTGCTCCTCGTCCGGTGTTGCGGGGCCTTCGGAGTGAGGTGGGCGCTGCCCCGACCGTCCGATTGCGCCGGTTTGTCTGATTGAGGACAGCGGGCGCTCCCATGGGGCGCGACCCTCGGGCACCGACGGGCCCGACTCTCGATCGTCTCCCACGAATTCGAACCTGGCCTTCCATCACACGCACGCGCCGCCTGCTCGGCAATCCCAGCCATAGTACTGACTCGAGCGGCAGGGTCCACTCGAGCGAGGTGGGCGGCTGGTCAGGTGCGAATCAGCCGCCGGAATGCATCAGGTCGGCACCGGCGGGGACGCAGACGTCCTCGGGATCGTCGAGCCAACCGTCGGGCAGCGACACCGCGCCCGGTGAGCCCTGTCGACCACGGGGGCCTTCGGCGTCCTTGGGAAACGGAACGGTCGGATCGAGTTGCGCCAGAAGGTCGTCCAGCTCGGTCAGGGTCGAGACCAATGCCATCGAGACCCGGAGGTCGGATCCGGCCGGGAATCCGCGCAGGTACCAGGAGACGTGCTTGCGTAGTTCTCGCAGGCCCTTCTTCTCGCCGTGATGCTGGGCAAGCAACTCGGCATGCCGAGCGATGATGGTGGCCACCTCGCCGAGGGTGGGTGGAGTGGGTTCGGGCCGACCGTTGAGGCGGGCGCTGAGTTCGGCGAACAGCCAGGGCCGACCGAGGCAACCCCGCCCGACGACGACGCCGTCGCACCCGGTCTCCGCCATCATGCGGACCGCGTCGGACGCGGAGAAGATGTCGCCGTTGCCCAGGACCGGGATGCCGGAGACATGTTCCTTGAGTCGAGCGATCTCGTTCCAGTCGGCGGTTCCGGAGTAACGCTGCGAGGCGGTTCGGGCGTGCAGAGCCACCGCCGCTGCGCCCTCGCCTGCGGCGATCCGTCCTGCATCGAGATGAGTGTGGTGGTTCTCGTCGATGCCGACGCGGAACTTGACGGTGACGGGAATGTGGGTGCCCTCGGTTGCCTTGACGGCAGCAGCGACTATGCGGCCGAACAGGTTTCGCTTGTAGGGCAGTGCGGCACCACCGCCTTTTCGGGTGACCTTCGGAACCGGGCAGCCGAAGTTCATGTCTATGTGGTCGGCCAGATCGTCGTCGACGATCATCTTCGCGGCGGCGTACGTGGTGTCCGGATCGACGGTGTAGAGCTGCAGCGACCGTGGAGTTTCGGTGGGGCCGAACGTCGTCATGTGCATCGTGGCCGGCTGCCGTTCGACGAGCGCTCGCGCTGTGACCATCTCGCAGACGTACAGACCCGAGGTGCTACCGGCCCGCTTCAACTCCTGCTCCCGGCACAGGGTGCGGAACGCCACGTTGGTGACGCCGGCCATCGGTGCGAGGACAACGGGGCTGCGCAACTCCAGCGAGCCGATCTGCAGTGTCATGAGGGAAGCCTTTGGAACGGAGGGAACGTGATCATGGTGACATCGGTGGGCCGGGGACAGCGGTCGGAAGACAGAAGCCGGAAAACAGTGGTGCCCGGCACCGAAGTCGGTACCGGGCACACCAGCCGATCTGAGCTTACGACGCGCGTGCTTCGGCCTTCGCGCGTTCGCGGGCGAGGGAGCGATCGCGCATTTCCTCGAACTTGGTGGCCTGCCGCTCGAGGTCTTCGAGGAACGCGGCGAGTTCTTCGCGCTTGTTCTCCCCGCGTGCGGTGAAGTCGTTGCGCTCGAAGACGCTCCACTTGCGCAGGACCGGCCAGACGACGTCCTCGAGGTGCTGACGCAGGTCGTAGATGCCGTGCTTGGCCATCAGCACACCGTTGCGGCGGAAGTTCGGCATCCCGGCACCGGGCATGACGAAGTTCGTCACGATGTCGGAGACCGCGTCGAGGGTCTGGTCGGGAGCGATGTCCATCGCTGCGCCGGTGATGTTTCGGTAGAAGATCATGTGCAGGTTCTCGTCGGCGGCGATGCGCTGGAGCATCCGGTCGGCGATCGGATCGTCGCAGACCTTGCCGGTGTTGCGGTGTGAGACGCGGGTGGCGAGTTCCTGGAAGGTCACGTAGGCGACCGAGTGCAGCAGACCCGTCTGTGATCCTGCCGGTGAGGCGAACCCGTTGGTCATGTGGATCATGCGGGCTTCTTCGAGGGCGACGGGATCGACGCCGCGGGTGACGACGAGGTAGTCGCGCATGACGATGCCGTGGCGGTTCTCCTCGGCGGTCCAGCGGCCGACCCAGGTTCCCCAGGCACCGTCCTGGGAGAAGTTCTCGGCGATCTCACGGTGGTAGGACGGCAGGTTGTCCTCGGTGAGCAGGTTGGTGATCATCGCGGCCTGTGCGACGTCGGAGAGTTTGGACTGCTCCGGGTCGTAGTCCTGGCCGCCGAGTGCGGCGAAGTTGCGACCTTCGTCCCACGGGACGTAGTCGTGAGGGTGCCACTCCCGCGCCATCGAGATGTGACGGTTCACATTGTCCTCGGCAGTGGGCACCAGCTCTTGCAGAAGCTCGAGCTGTGTCAGATCCCTCGCCATTAGATCGCCTCCATAGATTGCGTACGACCGGTCCAGCTTACGGCACCGTAGGTTCGGTGTGAACCGTGTCGAGCCTGTTCACTTGCTGTTCCGGCGGTCGTGATGTTCGGTGTCGATCGACGCGATGTGCCCCCGGAGCGTCGATCCTCCGACCGGCTTCCGCGAGTTCACGACCGCTGCAGTTCCCCCTGCACGTCGCTCGGCCTCGGCCGATCGTTACGTCCGAGTGTACGTTCCGGACAGGTGTGATCACTGTTACCAGGACGGTGTGTGGTGTCCCCAGTAGGACTCGAACCTACGACCTGCGGATTAAAAGTCAGAACGAGTCCGTGACACCTGATGACGGTGAAACCCAGTGAGTGACAGTCAGTCCTGTTCGACGGACCTCCGTGCCATCGGTTGGTGACGGCTGGTTGCGTGGTCACACGGTTCCTCTGTGACCACTTCGAAGCCACCGAACGATGGCACGAAAATGCCCCCCTCCACTGGTGGGAGGGGGGCATGCAATTGAAGGGTGCGTCAGACGAGTTGGCAGTCCGTTTTCGACACACCCTCTGTCGAGGTGGCGTCTGTCGAGGCCTGTACAGCGTCGATATTCACCGAGACCGTCAGGCCGACCGTTCCCGCCATGTTGATCAGGTTGTCGACCGAGAATCGATCGATTTTGCCTGTCTTCAGATCTGATATCCGGGGCTGGGTTACTCCCAGGTTTCTTGCTGCGACCGTCTGCGACCAGCCGAACTCGTCGATGCGCTCTTTGATCTTGATCATCAGAGCGGAGCGCACCTTGAGGTTCTCGGCTTCGGCCGGCGTATCGGACAACGCGTCCCACACACTTGCGAACCTCTGTGATTCCGACATCGTTTGTACTCTCCTCATCACTGTCCCGAACCCAAGGTCTCCAGCGCGATCTTGTATCGCGCCTGACCGATCTTGATGTCCTTCTGGGATGTCTGGTTCGTCTTCTTCTGAAACGCATGAAGAACAACGATTGTGTCGCCAATCTTGGTGACATAGAACACTCGGAACCAACCATCGTTGGCGTCGATGACCAACTCTTGGCAACCTTGACCTACTGTGCCCATGGGCTTGGCCCCGACGGGTCTACCGCCTCGTTGCAGTAGATCGATTTGATAGCCCGCTTGCTGGCGTGCTTCGTCCGGGAAGTCCCTCAGGTCATCGAGGGCCTTGCCGATGAAGTCGACCTCTTTCACGTATCCCGTCGCTTGCTCACCCTGTCACTATACAAACTTTTATATGGTCTGGGTACCGAGTTGCGTTACAGCTTGCTCACGAACATCGGGGCTGATCTGCTCTCAAAATGAGCGCGAATCCGCGTCTGATGAACGTTCACGAACTTGCCGCTGAGCTGGGTGTTGCGGTGGGGACTATTCACAATAACCGGCATACGCACCCGCTGTATTCCAAGGCGATCAAGCTCGGCCCCGCAAACTTGCCGCTGAAGTGGCGACGGACCGACGTCGACGCCTACCTCGACAGCCTCTGAAAACGATGAATCCCTACCGCAGGAGTGCCCGGTAGGGGATTCGTCGCGGAAGCGGCCGCTGGGTTGGTGCCTCGCGCGGGCCGTGACCAGGGGTTACGTCAGGGTCTTCATGACCATTCGGTGACCACTTCGGGTGATTCTGAGGCTCCCGATACTGCGTCTGACCAGGAATTACCTGGTCAAGATGGTGCCCCCAGTAGGACTCGAACCTACGACCTGCGGATTAAAAGTCCGTAGCTCTACCAACTGAGCTATAGGGGCGCGGCTCGAAAGTGTAATGGGCCGCGCGGTGCCGACGGGCAGTACCCCCGGCACTGGTGTCGACCGGGGTCAGCGTCCGAAGCTGCTGCATCCGCTCGGCACCGGAATGCCGGCCAGTCGGTCGTCGATCCAGGCGTACGCGCCCGGGATGCCGCTGAACGCGACGATCAGGTGCTCGCCGAGATACTCCTCCAGTCTGACGTTCGCACCCTGCGCGCACCACTCGTCGTAGAGGGTCTCGGCTCCCTGTCGTGGAATCCAGAACTCCTGTTGTCCCTGGTAGATCATCGTGGGGATGGTGGGGGCGAGGTCGCCGCCGAGGCGGGTCGCGGCGATGACGCTCTCGGCGATCTCGGTGCGATCGACGTCGGGGATGTCCGAGAGCGCCTGCGCGGGGATCGGGGCCACCAGTCCACCGGGGGCGAGCAGGCTGACGCACATATCCTTGGCGACGGTGGCCAGGCGCAGTCCGTTGGCGTTCATCAGCGAGAACAGTTCGGGGTACTCGCGGGCCACTCCGAGTGCTGCGGACAGGAAAAGCGTCGATGCCGCAGTTCCGTTTATCGACGTCAGCAGAATCCGGTAATCGGTCGGCGGACCACCGAACGCCGCGCCGACCAGATTGACGTCGGGCGCGTACGAGGGGGCCACTTGCGCCGCCCATCCTGTGGCGATCGCCCCACCCGAATACCCCGTGACAGCGATGGGAGACGACGCGGGCAAACCGAGCTCGGGTAGCCGGACCATCGCTCGGAGGGCATCGAGTACCGCGTGCGCGGCCATGCGTCCGGCGGCGTACGCCTGCCGTGGCCCCTCGTGATCGGTGACGACGACGGCGTAGTTCTTGGCCAGGAAGGCCTGCACTGCCGGGATCTCCCGGGCCAACCCGCGCGGGAGCAGCCAGGACGGTGCGCACGTGTTGCCGAGTGAGTTGATGGCCATGTTGTACGCCACGACGGGCCGGCTTCCGGACCCTGTCCACGGTGCGGTCGGCACGATCACGGTGGTGGCCGCAGCAACGGGCCGGTCCTTGGAGTCGTTGGTACGAAACAGGATCTGAGTCGACGTGACCGGCGTGAACAGCGGCCCGACGGTCACCTGTCGGGTTGCCAGCACCGACCCGGGAGGTCGTTGTTCGTAGCCTGCGGGCGGATCGAACCAGGGCTCGCCGAGTGGTGTGGGTAGGTAGAGAGCTGGATCGGCGACGGGTGCCACGAAGTTGCCCAGAGGGTCGGCGGTCGCCGTTCCGGTCGTCGAGAGCGTGAGCACGGCCACCGCGATCACCGTCGTGATGGAACGAAATGCGCAGATCGATACCTTCATGGCATTCACTCGTCTCGAATCGGCCGATCTCCCCCTGTGGTGTATTTCACAGTAAGTCAGCGCAGGCGCCAGCTCGGTCGAAGACCGTGAACGTGTCGGAAACGTTACCGAGCGGTCTTTCTCATATCGATTACCGTGCAATCGATTTGACCGAATGTGCTCGGCACCTACGACGTATTCGTTTGTTGGGCAGTAGATTTGAAATGCTAACGAGCAAGGCGAAGCAGTTGGCGCTCGAGATCCGTTACCGTGAAATGTAATTCGGTTTTTAACCGAAAGTTGTCCGTGCTCCCGGAGCGGCGTGGGCGACGCGTCGACCGTTCGGTTCGTGGGGAACGGACGGTGTCTCGGGCACCGCCGAAAGCGACTGGGTCGGCGTGTGGTTCGGCGCGGGGAGGGGCGCAGAAGTGCGGCTCGAGTGCGCACCCCCTGCAGCGCACTCGAGCCGCGCAGATCATTCCATTCGGCTTGTTTCGGTTGCCTAACCGATTTTTCTGTCGGGTGTATGTGTCGAAGCGAACCGTAGGTGAGTCGACTCGCATGTCGTTCGGGTGAAGTACTCTCTATCTGTACTACCTGCGGATACGCAGGGCGCTTGGGGCTCGGAGGCACGGAATACATGGCACAACAAGAGCGCGCACGGCGGACCCGGGCGGCCATCGTGGAGGCGGCGGCGGCGGAATTCGCCAAACGCGGATACGCAGCTGCATCCGTCAACACCATTTTGGAGGGCTCCAATGCCACCAAGGGCGCGATGTATTTCCATTTCCAGTCCAAGGAAGATCTGGCCCGGGCTGTGCTCGCTGCCGGACTGGATCGGTACGTCGCCATCACGGAGAAGTGGGCCGACACCACTGCGCATCCGTTCTACGTCATCCGCGGGATCGTGGACGACATCGCACAGAACTTCCAGAACGACGTGATCGTGCGCGCGGAGTTCCGGCTGATAGTCGAGCCGGAGTTCTACGCGGAGGTCCATTCGGGCGGCGGTCGAGTCTGGGGCGCTCAGGGGCTCGCGCAGGCCGAGCGTGCTCTGGCGATGGGTGACCTGAAGCCGGAGTTCGACGCGACCAAGTTCGTGCGAGTGCTCGCAGCGTCGATGGCGGGTCAGCGCTACATGTCGGATCTGGTGGCCGACAACGCAGATCTGCGCGAGCGGTTCGAAGAATCCGTCGAGGTCGTGCTGCTAGCGATGGCGTCGGAGCGTTGGCTCGCCGAGTTCAAACTGCACGGGTGGGATCACTACAGTGAAAACTGCGCAAAAACCGCCTCTGACCTGCCGGTTTGAGATTTACAGCGAAAGTGTCCTAAGCTATCCCAGCTCCCAACGGAACGCCGTTGAGGGTAACGTCGAAGCAGTTCGGCGGGCCCCCTTCGTCTAGCGGCCTAGGACGCCGCCCTTTCAAGGCGGTAGCGCGGGTTCGAATCCCGTAGGGGGTACGTAGGAAGAGATCGGTTTGACAACCCGGTCGGCAGTACAGCATTCTTCGTCTCGCTCTCCGCGAGGTGCGGATTTGCAGTTCGGAGAGTTTCTACGCTAGAAATAGCGCGGCAACAACAGCAAGGCCCTGTGGCGCAGTTGGTTAGCGCGCCGCCCTGTCACGGCGGAGGTCGCGGGTTCGAGTCCCGTCAGGGTCGCAACATCGATACGAGAGTATCGGCATTGCGATGGCATTGTAGTACCGGTGCCGCCCGGCCAGGTAGCTCAGTTGGTACGAGCGTCCGCCTGAAAAGCGGAAGGTCGCCGGTTCGATCCCGGCCCTGGCCACCACGGTGTGGATCGACGAGCACATGTATCGACAAGCACGATGAATGCCCCTTCCGGTACTCCGGCAGGGGCTTTTTCGCGTCCACGAGTTATTGTCGACGCGTGGACGTGATCGATCGAGCGCAGGAGGATCTGGCGCGCGGAGACAGCATCGCTGCCAGGGATCGACTGGTCGGCGCATTGGTCCGAAACCCGACATCGCCCGGCATTCTCGAATTGCTCGCGTACACGTATCTGGTACTCGGCGATCGTGCGGCGGCCGGAGCGGCATGGTTTCTCACCGACAAGTCCGACGACGATCCGACGGCGTCCGCTGCGTTCGCCGCACTGGAGAAGCAGTACAGATCGCCTCTGATGATGGCGCGGGCCCTGCCCATCCACGCGCCGTCCGATTGGTACCCCACCCGTGCTCGGATTCGGCTCGAACGGCTCGGGGCCGCGATCGAAGCCAACGGACAACAGTGGGTGCCGCCGCGAGACGTCGTCTATTTCGACGAGGACGGGCTGAACTCGGACGACTTCTACGACTCCGATCTCGATGCCGACGATGACGACTTCGCCGGTGCTCGTGCGGGGGCGAGCTACCGCACGGTGCGACAGCGAGCCATAGCGGCGACCATCGTGATCGCTATCGCCGCCACCTCGGCGTCCGTGGTCCTGGCACTCGTCTTCGGCTGACACCGGTTCACGAACGAAGCGTTCGACGCCGAGCGTAGAGTCGCGAAAGAATTTCCGGCCGACGATCGAGGGTGACGAGTTCCATGGGCACAGCGAACGGCGCGGCGTCACCGGCTCCGCGAGACGACAACTATGCCGTCAACCTCGAGCAGGCAAAGGTGTTCGCGAGAGGACTGGCCGAACACATCGAGACGTGTTCGGCCTCCATCGAACTGGCGCAGTCCAAGGCATTTCGAGCTCGCGCGGATCGCGCCGAATCCAAGGCCCGAGCATTCGAGTCCGAGGCGTCGGCGCTCAGGACCGAGCTGTACGAAATGTACCGACACATCGATGCGATGACGGCGCGCTTTCCCGAGCTGCGCAGCGATCCATCCGTTCGCGGCTGACTCCCGGGTTCGATCAGACAGCTGCGGAATCGGTGACCATACCGAAGGTCGTCTCCGCGCCTCGACGGCCGAGTGCCGAGCCCCACACCTCGTACACCGCATCGGTTGCGGAGGATCGCTCGATGTCGCGGCCCTCCGCGACGGTGATGAGTGTGCGAGAGAGCTCGAACAGACTGACCCGGTGATTTCTCGCGGTCGTGAACAGCTCGTCGATGGCGTCGGCGACGGAGCCGCCGTGGATCCCGATGAGCACGCCGGTTGCGATGTCCACGTGAGTACGAGATGCAGGCGATTCGGGCAGTCTGTCGGTCATCTTTTTCCTCGAGATGGTGTGGTCGGTGCGGATGACCGAAGCGGTTCCTGGGGTCGAACGGGCTTCACTGTCTCACACGGACATGACATTTCATACCGTCGGTTTCGCCCGCACGTGCATCCGCTCGCCCTGGGGTCCGAACAAGCTCAGAAGCTCGACCGGCCGGTCTCCGACGGCACCGAACCAGTGCGGCACACGAGTGTCGAATTCGGCTGCCTCACCGGCCTTCATCGTCAGATCGTGCTCGCCGAGAATCAGACGCAGGGTGCCGTCGAGGACGTAGAACCACTCGTACCCCTCGTGGGTTCGGGGACGCGGCTCCGAGCTCTCCGGGCGGATCAGAAGCTTGTACGCCTGCAGGCCGCCGGGACGCAGCGTCAGAGGAAGGATCGTCACATGTTCGCGAACGGTGGCCGTGGTGCGCACCCGAGGGTCCGCCACGGGAGGTGCAGTCACCAGATCGTCGAGTTTCATCTGATGGGCCCGAGCGATGGGCCACAGCAACTCGAGGCTGGGCTTGCGGTCACCGGACTCGAGCCGTGACAGTGTGCTGATCGAAATTCCCGTGGTGTCCGACAGCGACGCCAGGGTGGTGTTCTTCTCCATCCTGATGCGCTTGAGGCGGGGGCCGAGGCCTGCGATGACCTCGTCCAGACCCTTGTTCGTGTCGTCCATGACTCCATTGCAGTTTCGGCAACCCAGTTTGTCAACCCGGGAAACAGAGGCGACCGAAAACCGCCCGTGGGCGCGGCGGGCGGCACATAATCGATCGATGACGGGTCGTTCGGGGACCACATACCGCAGTGGCATGATTCGCGATGCTTACGGCAGCCCCGCATCCGAGGCATTCATGGTCGTGGCCATCGCGACCATTCTGATCACCAGGGCATACCTGGAGTTGACCCACTATCCCCAGGTAGGCGGAAAGTCGCTGCACATCGCTCATGCCCTGTACGGCGGAGCGGCGATGATGCTCGCGCTGCTGATCGGGTGGATGTTCATCGGGTTCGGCGTTCGGGTGTTCACCGTGCTGCTCGGTGGGATCGGATTCGGGTTGTTCCTCGACGAAGTCGGCAAATTCGTCACCAAGGACAACGACTATTTCTACGGACCCTCGTCGGAGATCATGTACGTCCTGGTGGTCCTGCTGTTGGTGTTCAGCAGGATCGTCCGGGAGTTCCGCCGGCCCTCGGTCGACGAATCGCTGGCCAATGCGGCTGCGATCGCCGCCGACGGCGTCGCGCACGGACTGCCCAAGCATCGGCGCGACTGGGCGCTACGAATGCTCGCGCGCGCCGAGGCCGAGGGGGCCGACGCGGACACCGTGGCCGGGATCAGACTGTTGCTCGGTCGCTGTCGTTCGTCGACGTCGCGGACCCACTCGCTGTGGAACTTCGTTCCTCGGCTGATCCCCGCCTTCTTCACCAGCCCCCGGTGGATTCCCGTCGTCGGCTGGGGACTGGTTCTGCTCTCCGGGGCCGGAGTGGTGTTCGGAATCGTCGAACTCGTGATCGGCGACCTGGACATCGATCGGCGCGACCTGACGATCGACATCGACGGCATGGGAATTGCCAGCGGGATCCTGTTCGTCAGTGCCTGTCTCACCTTCGCCACGGCGCTGCCGGCGATGCTGCGGTTACGCCCGGAAGGCCCGCTCTGGCCTCTGCGCATCCTCCGCGTGTCCGCGTTGATATTCACTCTTCTCAACGCCCTCGTGGACTTCGCTCAGGAAGGATTTGCCGCGCTGTTCAACGTTGCGATCGGATTGTTCGCGCTTGCAGTCATTTCGCATCGCATCACGGTCCGTACCGCCGAGATCGCCGACGTCACGGCCGAATCTGCTGCATCGCAGGTGGTTCGAGACTCCGATCGCTCTCGAATCGTCGAACCAGGCCGCTGAGCGGATCGACGAACTCGATCGAACGGGCCAACAGGCGGAGGGGGTCGGAGTAATCGTCGTCGGCGACATCGCGGAACGCCGGGTAGAAATTGTCGCCGACGATCGGAATTCCCAACGAGCACATGTGAACTCGAAGTTGGTGGGTCTTTCCGGTTCGCGGATGCAATCGGTACAGGCCGTGGGTTCCGCGCGTGTCGACGAGTTCCACGAAAGTGTCCGCGTTGGGCTCGCCGGGTACCTCACGAGCCTGAAGGACGCCGCGTTCCTTGATGATTCGGCTGCGTACGGTCAGCGGAAAGTCCAGGTCCTGGGCGAGTGGGGCGATGGCGTCGTACTGCTTGGTGATCGCGCGTTGAGCGAACAACTCCTGGTACGGCCGCCGAGCCTGCTGCCTGACGGTGAACACCAGAACACCGGCGGTGAGTCGGTCCAGGCGATGCGCCGGACTCAGTTCGGGCAGGTCGAATCGGCGTCGGAGCAGGACGAGGGCAGATCGCGCGACGTAGGCGCCGCGTGGGGTGGTGGCCAGGAAGTGCGGCTTGTCGACGACGAGCAGGTTCTCGTCCTGATGGACAACGTCGAGGGAGAACGGCACCGTCGGCTCCACGGGTGGATCGCGGTAGAGATAGATGTCCGATCGCGGTCTCGCGACCGTCGTCGAGTCGATGGGTACGCCTGCCGCGTCGACGATCTCGCCGCCGGCGACCTTCTCGGTCAGCCTCGCTGCGTCCTGGGGGAACCGGGCGCGCAGATGCTCGAGCACGGTCACCCCGGTTGCACTGTCCGGCATTCGCACCCGGGTGGGGTCGAGACCGTCGCGCAACGGCAGGGGAGCGGCGGGCATGCATCGACTCTAACCGCTCGAGCATGGAAACACCCCGGTCGGAAATTCCGACCGGGGTGTGGACTGCGGTAGAACCTTTCGGGTCCGACTCAGATGGTGACGACCATCTTGCCGGTGTTCTCACCCTTCATCAGTCCGATGAACGCAGAGGGAGCGTTCTCCAGACCGTCGACGACTGTCTCGTCGAATTCGATTGCGCCACTGTCCAACCACTGGGTCATCTTCGTGCGGAATTCCTCCGTGAGGTGCGCGTAGGAGCCGACGATGAAACCCTTGAGCGTCAGTTCCTTGCCGATGGCCAGCGCGAGATTGCGCGGCGCGGGCGTCGGCTCGGTGGAGTTGTACTGAGCGATGGCTCCGCACATGGCAATTCGGCCGTACTTGTTCATCGAACCGATGGCAGCTTCGAGATGCTCGCCGCCGACGTTGTCGAAGTACACATCGATGCCGTCCGGTGCCGCCTTGCGGAGCTGCTCGGCGACCGGGCCGTCGTGGTAGTCGAATGCCGCGTCGAAACCGAGCTCGAGCAAGCGAGCCACCTTGGCGGGGGAGCCCGCACTGCCGATGACCCGAGATGCGCCGAGCGCCTTGGCGATCTGGCCGACGAGCGATCCGACGGCACCGGCTGCGCCGGACACGAACACGACGTCGCCTTCCTTGAACGACGCGACCTCGGTCAGGCCTGCGTACGCCGTCGTGCCGGTCATTCCGAGTGCGCTGAGGTATGCCGAGGCCTTCGCGGCGCCGAGGTCGACCTTGCTTGCGCCCTTCGCCGGGACGACGGCGAGATCGCGCCAGCCCTTGCCGTGCAGAACGGCGTCGCCGACAGCGAAGCCCTCGGCCTTGGACTCGACGACCTCGCCGACAGCGCCGCCGTCGAGCGGAGCGTCGAGCTGGAACGGCGGGACGTAGGACTTGACGTCGTTCATCCGGCCGCGCATGTACGGATCGACCGACATCACGATGTTGCGGACGAGGATCTGCCCGTCGGCGAGTTCGGGAAGGTCTACGGCCTCCGCGCGAAAGTTGTCCTCCGTCGGCCAGCCTTGTGGGCGGGACGCGAGGTGAATTTCGTGTGCTTTCATGGTGTCTCCCTACTCGTCTTCGGTGACCGTGACGGTGACGTCGATGTTGCCGCGGGTGGCGTTGGAGTACGGGCACACCTGGTGGGCCTTGTCGGCCAATGCCTGTGCGTTCTCGCGGCTCAGGTTCGGCAGCGTCACTTCGAGGGTGACGGCGAGCTGGAAGCCGCCTGCGTCGTTGGGGCCGATGTCGACACGAGCGCCGACGGCCGAATCGGTGACGTCGGCCTTGTCCTGACGTGCCACCATCTGCAGTGCGGAGTGGAAGCATGCGGCGTAGCCGGCGGCGAAGAGCTGCTCGGGGTTGGTGCCGTTGCCGCTGCCGCCCATGGCCTCGGGGATGGCGAGATCGAGATCGAGCCGTCCGTCGGACGTGCGGGCGTGGCCGTTTCGGCCTTCACCGGTGGCCAGTGCCTCGGCGGTGTAGATCGTCTTCATGATGCTCCTTCTGTCTTGCCGGAATCGGTGTGATGCAGAGCGCTCGTCAATGCGTCGAGCGACTCCTTGAGTTTGACGAGATCGTCGACGTTCATGCCGGTCTTCTCGGCGAGCTTGCGTGGAATGTCGAGTGCCTTCGTGCGCATGGCACTTCCGGTCTCGGTCAGGTGGATCTCGACGCGACGTTCGTCGGTGCTCAGGCGTCGGCGCTCGATGAAACCGAGGCCTTCGAGCCGCTTGAGCATGGGCGACAGAGTGCCGGTGTCGAGATCGAGCTCGGCGCAGATGTCCTTGACGCCGCGCCCGTCCTGTTCCCACAGCACCAGCAGCACGAGGTACTGCGGGTACGTGACGCCGAGCTCGTCGAGCATCGGGCGATACACCGCGGTGGTAGCCCGCGAAGCGGAATACAACGCGAAGCACACCTGACGGTCGAGTGCGAGTTCGTTGGTCACTTTAAGAACAGTAGTGCACGGTTTAGTTGTGCGCAACCTACTTGTCCGATGTGAGCGGAACCTCGTAGCCTGCTACGAGATGCCGTGCACATGGGGGTCAGCTCTGCAGGGCGTTCTTCAGGCCGTCGAGCACGATGGTTGCCGCCGTCGGACCTGCGTTGAGGTACCACGGGTCGTCGTCGACTCGGACGATGTGGTTCTCGGTGGCCGCGCTCATGCCGGTCCACAGCGGGTTGGTGGTGTACGACGCGGCGCTCGAATCGGCATCGGCGTCCTGGCTGGAGACGAACACCCAGTCCGCGTTCGCCAGTTGGATTTCTTCCTCGCTGAAGTCCTGCGAGGTCTTGTCGAACTGCTGGCTTTCCGGTCGGGCCAGTCCGGCGTCCCAGGCGATGTAGCCCGCGAACGACGGGATGCCGAACACGCGTGCCCGGTCGGCGGTGAAGCGGACGAACGAGACCGTGGGCGCGCCACCGCTCGCGAACGAATCTCCCAGTGCCGCAGCATCGGAGGTGAAGGTGTCGACGAAGCTCTGTGCCTGCTCGGTACGGCCCAACGCGTCGGCGAGAAGCAGGAAGTCCTGTTTCCAGTTCACTCCGGTGCCCTCGGTGAGTACGGTCGGCGCGATGGTCGACAGCGTCGAGTAGATGTCCTCGGAGCCGGCCTCGTTCGCCAGGATGAGATCCGGTTCGATGGCGGCGATGGCCTCGATGTCGACCTCCTGCCGGTTGCCGACGTCGACGAACCGGTCCATCCGGTCCGCGTACTGCGGGAACGAGAAGCTGATGTAGTCCGGGACCAGAGCGGCACCGTCTCCGTAGGCGACTCCGGTGGGTACGACGCCCAGAGTGAGGGCCGCGTCGAGCTGACCGGTGGCGATGACGACGATCTTCTTCGGTTCGGCGGGGATCTCGGTGGAGCCGCCGAAGTGGCCGACCGTGCGGGGGAACACTCCGTCCGCGGCACCCGAACCCATGCCGTCGGGGATGCCGGTGGGGCCGGGAGCGTCCGAGGTGGCGTTGTCGGTTCCGGACGCAGCGCTGGTGGAGGGAGTGGCCGTCTGCTCGGCGGTGCCGCCGCAGGCAACGGTGGTCAGTGCGGTGACCGCGACGATCGTGGTGGCCAGGAGTAGACGTTTCACTTCGTTCTCTTTCACAGTCGGACGTAGGCAGGTAAGCCTAGCCTGTATCCGGCGACGCAGGTGAGCGGAACTTCGTAGCAGGGGTCGAGGTTCCGCTCACCCGGTGTCAGCGCAGCGCCACCGCCGCCTGCACCATGTTCGTCAGTGACCGTTCCACCTCGGCCGGCCCGCGGGTCTTGAGCCCGCAGTCGGGATTGACCCAGAGTCGTTCGGCTGGAACCGCTTTCAGTGCCGCCTGCAGTGACTCGGTGATCTCGTCGACACTCGGCACCCGCGGTGAGTGGATGTCGTACACGCCGGGGCCGACGCCGAGGTCGAAGCCGACGGAGTTCAGATCGTCGAGTACCTCCATGTGTGAGCGGGCCGCCTCGATCGACGTCACGTCCGCGTCCAGGGCGACGATCGCGTCGATGATCTCACCGAACTCCGAGTAGCACAGATGTGTGTGAATCTGTGTGTCGTCGGCGACACCGGAGGTCGAGATCTTGAACGACCGCACTGCCCATTCCAGGTACGCCGCTGTATCTTTCGCACGCAGCGGTAGCAGTTCGCGAAGGGCAGGTTCGTCCACCTGGACGATGCGTATGCCCGCTGCCTCCAGATCGATCGTCTCGTCCCGAATCGCCAGTGCGATCTGGGCTGCGGACTCTTCCAACGGTCGGTCGTCTCGGACGAACGACCACGCCAGAATCGTCACCGGGCCGGTCAGCATGCCTTTGACCGGCTTGTCGGTGAGGGACTGGGCATACTCCGACCACTGCACGGTCATGGGCTCGGGACGCGAGACGTCGCCGTACAGAATCGGCGGCCGAACGCATCGAGTTCCGTACGACTGGACCCAGCCGTTCGACGTCGCTGCGAAGCCGCTGAGTCGTTCGGCGAAATACTGCACCATGTCGTTTCGCTCGGGCTCGCCGTGCACCAGCACGTCGAGTCCGATCTTCTCCTGCAGTGCAACGACATCGGCGATCTCGGACCGCATCCGGGATGCGTATTCGGCATCGTCGATCGCGCCCGTTCGCAGCTCTGCCCGAGCACGTCGTATCTGCGTCGTCTGCGGATACGAGCCGATGGTGGTCGTCGGCAACGACGGCAGGTCCAGCCGCTCGGCCTGTGCTCGACGACGTTCCTCGGCCGGAGTGCGGTCGACGGAGACACCCGCCTCCATGCGTGCTCGGATTGCCGAGTCGTGCAGGCGCGGGTCGGTGCGACGGGTCTGGAGCGCATTGCGGGCCTGCTCGAGCTCGGACGACACCGATTCGGTCCCGTCTCGCAGCGCTCGGGCGAGGAGTGTCACCTCGGCGACTTTCTCGGCACCGAACGCCAACCAGGATCGGAGCGGATCGACGATGTCGGTCTCTGCGTCGAGGGTGTACGGAACATGCAGCAGCGAGCACGAACTCGACACCGCAAGCGTGCCGGCACTGCCCAACAGGCTCGCCAACGTTGCCAGTGCCTTGTCGAGATCCGTCCGCCAGATGTTGCGACCGTCGACGATGCCCGCGACTATGTGCTTGCCCGCCAGCGCAGGTACCACGGCAATCTGCTCGACGGTGCCCGGCACCGTCAGATCGATCGAGAATCCCTCGACTCCGGTCGATGCGAGCACGGGCAGCGCAGCGCCGAGGTCGCCGAAGTACGACGCCAGCACTATGGCCGGCCTGGTCGATACTGCGCTCAGAAAGTCGTAGGCCTTCTTCGCGGATTCGATCTCGCTCTGGGTGCGATCGGCCACGAGCGCAGGTTCGTCGATCTGGACCCACTCCGCTCCGGCATCGGCGAGTGTCGTCAGCAGCTCCGCATACAGCGGCAGGATCTCGTCGAGGCGGTCCAGCAGAGGGGCGCTGCCGCCGACTGCCTTGGACAGGAGCAGGAACGTGATCGGTCCGATGATCACCGGTCGGGCCGAAATGCCGAGTGCCACAGCCCCCTTCAGATCGTCCACCACCTTCTCCGAGTGCAGGGAGAAGGTGGTGTCGGGGGAGATCTCCGGGACGAGATAGTGGTAGTTGGTGTCGAACCACTTGGTCATCTCGAGCGGTGCGACGGTGTCGGTGCCGCGGGCTGCCGCGAAGTACCGGTCCAGGTCGGTGCCCAGTCCCATCACTCGCGGTGGCAGCGCTCCGAGAAGCACGGCTGTGTCGAGCATGTGGTCGTAGTACGAAAAGGTGTTCACCGGAACGGAATCGACCCCGGCGGCAGCGAGTTCTCGCCAGGTGTTCTCGCGCAATGTCCGCGCGACGGCTTCGAGTCCGACGGCGTCGAGCCCTCCGGCCCAGTAGTTTTCGACGGCTTTCTTCAGTTCTCGGTTCGGTCCGATACGGGCCGAGCCGAGCACGGTGGCAGTGAATTCGATACTCACGGTTGGTCTCCAGGTGACTGCTGCATCGACGGTGCACCGCCTTCTCGGACGCGCACATCCCGGAGAGCCCCACGAGCAGCCGAACCAGGGTTACGCGCCCATTCCACGAGGCGGTGAACCGCTGCGCACGGCGTGCGCAGCACAGACGGCAGGTATTCGGACTCGCGGGCGCGTGGACGAGAAGCCCACTCCTACTGGCCGTCGCTTCCCGAAGAGGCTTCTTCAGTGCTTGTGGTGACGGCGGTCGTTCCTGCATACCGCTGCGGGACAGTCCCGGATTCTCACCGGGTTCCCTCTCACGATGCGCGGGAACTGCCGCGCATCGCTTCGACGCCGTGGTGAACTTCGGGGCTCCTCATGGACACCTGGCGAACCGACTGCAGGGACGAGCATAGATGCATCGACGGCGAATCTGCTACGGTGCTTTTCATGCAGCGCACGTATTTCTGGTTTAGCAGGCCGGCCCCGGGTGGGTCAGCCAGCGACGCCATGCGCTGACCCTCCACCCCACGAGCCGGATACAGACCGGCTCGAAGTGCGTGTGGAGCATGAGGAGCCGGCCTGGGAACAGGAACGACCCGTCATGACTCTCTCTCTCGACACCCCACCTCTCGATGATCAGCGGACCATCAGCATCAGTCCGCTGGTTGCTCCGTCGGTGCTGCGCCGCGACCATGCAGTGGACGACGCCATCTCTGCCACCGTCAGAAGCGGCCGCGCCGGCGTGGTCGACGTGCTGGACGGCCGTGACGATCGACTGATCGTCGTCGTCGGCCCGTGCTCGGTGCACGACACCGATGCTGCCCTCGACTACGCACGACGCCTCGCGGCCAAGGCGGCCGAACTGGGCGATCGCCTGCACATCGTCATGCGGGTCTACTTCGAGAAGCCGAGGACGACGCTCGGGTGGAAGGGATTGATCAACGATCCGCACCTCGACGGCAGCTTCGACATCAATGCCGGCCTGCGCGTGGGACGTCAACTGCTGCTCGACATTTCCGCGCTCGGTCTGCCGGTCGGGTGCGAGTTCCTCGACCCGATCACCCCTCAGTACATCGCAGACCTGGTCAGCTACGGCGCAATCGGTGCGCGGACTGCGGCCAGTCAGGTGCATCGCCAGCTGTGCAGTGCGTTGTCGATGCCGGTGGGGATCAAGAACTCCACCGAGGGCGACATCCAGGTCGCGGTCGACGGCACCCGTGCTGCCGCCGCGAGCCACGTCTTCCCCGGCACCGACCTCGACGGCCAGGCGGCTCTGATCCGCACCGTCGGAAACCCGGACTGTCACGTCATTCTCCGCGGCGGCGACGACGGGCCGAACTACGATGCCGAATCGGTCGCCGATACCGTTGCACGCCTGCGCAAGTCGGGTCTACCGGAGCGAGTCGTCATCGACGCCAGCCACGGCAACAGCCGCAAGGACCACAACAAGCAGGTCGACGTGGTCACCGACGTGGCAGCGCGGGTCGCGGCAGGCGAACACGGCATCGTAGGTCTGATGCTCGAGAGCTTCCTGGTCGCGGGGCGTCAGGATCTCGAGCTGGGCCACCGTGACGATCTGGTGTACGGGCAGTCGATCACCGACGCCTGCCTCGACTGGGCCACCACGGCAACGCAACTGGACACACTTGCGGCCGCGGTGGAGAAGCGCCGGGCCTCGCGCTAGCGGACCCCGCGCGGTCGGAACTGCACGCTGATGCGTGGGCCGGTCGCGCGGGTGGACTTGGGTACGGCATGTTCCCAGGTTCGTTGACACGAGCCACCCATCACCACCAGGTCGCCGTGACCGAGCGTGAACTTCAACGACGTTCCACCGCCGCGCGGTCGGAGCATGAGTTGCCGTGAGGCACCGAGGGATACGATCGCAACCATGGTGTCCTCGGTGGCGCTGCGGCCGATGTTGTCACCGTGCCAGGCGACGCTGTCGGATCCGTCGCGGTAATAGCACAGTCCGGCGGTGGCGAACGATTCTCCGAGTTCGGCGCGGTAGTGCTCGTCGAGGGCATCGCGTGCGTCGTAGAGTGCGGCGTCGGGCCACCGCTCGCGCTCGGCGTAGAACCGAACCAGGCGCGGGACATCGACCACGCGGTCGTACATCTGCCTGCGCTCGGCCCGCCAATCGACGGAGTCCACCAGTGAATCGAACAGGTGTGTATCGGACAACCAACCCGGCCGAACGTCCACCCACGCCCCGCGTGTGAGTTCGCGACGGGTGACGGACTCGAGCGACCCGACGCCACCGTCGGCGTCACCGAACAACGAGCCCTGCATGGCGAGCGACATGACCGTCACTGTATCGAACGTGTGTTCCCATTTCCAGTGCGCGTCGGTACTGCATCGAGGGCATCAGGGACCCAGTGTCTGGATCACCATGATCGATCCCGAGGGCAACGAGTTCTGCGTCAGCTGAGACGGTACGAGCCGGGGGTCTGGCCGGTCCATCGCTTGAAGGCTCGGCGGAAGGCGCTGGGCTCGGAGAACCCCAACCTGGTCGAGATGTCGTCGACGCTGTCTCCGCGGCTCAAACCGGAAATCGCTGCATCGCGCAGCACTTCTTCTCGCAGTTGGTTGATGGAGGTGCCCTCCTGCCGAAGGATTCGTCGCAGGTGTGGCGGGCTGATGTTCAACATCGCCGCGATTTCGTCGGTTCCCGGTGCGCCACCTTTGAATCCGGTTTCCAGGGCGCGGCGAACCTGGCTCGACGCAGTGCTGTCGTAATCTCGGGACGAGAACAGCAGATTGGGCGACTCCGCGAGGTACTCCGCCAAAGTCGCCTCGGTCTGCACGATCGGTGCCCGCATCACCGCGCTGTCGAATTCCAGTGTGGCGAGCTCGGTTCCGAACTCCACGTGGGTTCCGAAGATGGCGTCGTACATCTTTCCCGCCTCGGGGCCCGGTAGCGCGTAGGGCAGTTGCACCGACAGAAGCTTGACCCGGTTGCCGATGAGCCACGCCGCGAATCGGTGCAGCAGAATCAGCAGGAAGTCGGTCAGCAGTCGCTCGGCGAGTTCGTTGCCTTCCGGGCTCAGGTGGGTGGTGGGAGTGACGTGCACCGTCAGGACCGTGGATTCTTCGGTTCGATCGATCGTCATGGGGCGTACCGGTATCAGTACCCGCATGGTCTCGGACATCCGAATCAGTGCAGCCTGCAGGTTCTCGGTGTGTATGAGGGTCTGGCACACCACGCGAAAGCTCCCGCGCCGCACCGGTACTGCAGCGAGACCGAACAGTTCGTCGCCGGTCATCGTCCAGACCGCCTGGGTGAATGCGGTGACCTGCCGGGTGGTCAGACGCTCGGCAGGATTGTCGAGGATGGTGGATCCGATACCGGCCATCGACAGCGGGTAGGTCAGGTCGACCCCGCTCCTCGTCGCGAGGTCGACGGCCTGCCTGACGAAGTAGGCCGGGATCGTCGGTTGCGCAGTCACAACTTCCGTAGCCTTTCGGCCGCGTCGGCGAGAACCTCGTCCTGCTTGCAGAAAGCGAAGCGCACCAACGACTTCCATGGAGCCGGCTCGTCGACGAACGCCGTGACCGGAACCGCCGCGACGCCCACCAGATCCGGCAGGGAACGGCAGAACTCGTAGGCGTCACCGCGTCCGATCGGTGCGATGTCGGCACAGACGAAATACGTTCCCGCGCTGTACTTCACATCGGCACCTGTCGCTGCGAGAGCGGCCGAGAGCGTGTCTCGTTTGCGTTGCAGGCCGTCGCGCATCTGCGCTATCCACGCCTGTTCGTGCTCGAGCGCGTAGGCGACGGCCGGTTGGAAGGGAGTGCCGCCGACGAAGGTCATGAACTGTTTGGCCGCGCGGACGGCGTCGATCAATTCGGCAGGCCCCAGCGCCCAGCCGGTCTTCCATCCGGTGGCGTTGAAGGTTTTGGCGGCACTCGACACCGTGACGGTGCGCTCGAACATCCCGGGCAGTGTCGCGATCGGTGTGTGCACCGTGCCGTCGAAGGTGAGGTGCTCGTAGACCTCGTCGGTGAGGACCAGCAGATCGTGGGTGACCGCGATGTCGGCGATGCGGATCATGGTGTCCCGGTCGAAGACCGTGCCGGTGGGGTTGTGCGGGGAATTGACGATCAGCATGCGCGTGCGGGGCCCGATGGCGCGTTCGAGGGCGTCGGTGTCGACGGTCCATCCGTTGCCGTCGGACACCAGTGGCACGGCGGTTCGAGTAGCACCGGCGAGTGCGATGGCGGCCGCGTAGGAGTCGTAGAACGGTTCGATCAGCAGGACGTCGTCACCTGACTCGATCAGGCCGAGAAGTGTCGCCGAGATCGCCTCGGTGGCACCGACGGTGACGAGTATCTGCGAATCGGGGTCGTAGCGCAGACCGAATCGGGCCGCCCTGTCGTCGGCGATGGCCGCCCGCAGCACCGGCATGCCAGGGCCGGGGGAGTACTGGTTGAGGCCGCTCGCGATGGCCTCACGCGCGGTCTCGAGCATGGCTGGTGGGCCGTCGGTGTCGGGGAAGCCCTGCCCGAGGTTGACGGCCTTCTTCTCGACGGCGAGTGCGGTCATCTCGGCGAAGATCGTCGACGCGAACGGGCGCAACCGTGCCACTGTGCGCGAGGGGAACAACTCGGACATTCCTGCAGCGTAGTTCACAGACGGGAACCGGTCTTTCGCCCTGCGTCTGTACTGTGCCTGTCATGCGATTCGGATTGTTCGTGCCACAGGGGTGGCGTCTCGATCTCGTCGGCATCGACCCTGCCCAGCACTGGAGTGCGATGCGCGATCACGCGCTCGCTGCCGAGGCCGGTCCGTGGGAATCCCTGTGGGTCTACGACCACTTCCACACCGTTCCCACCGCGACCGACGAGGCGACGCACGAGGCCTGGTCGCTGATGTCCGCTCTGGCCGCGACCACCTCTCGAATCCGGCTCGGCCAGATGTGCACCGCGATGTCGTACCGCAACCCGGCATACCTCGCCAAAGTTGCTGCCACAGTCGACATCATCTCCGGAGGTCGCGTCGAGATGGGCATCGGAGGCGGCTGGCACGAGCACGAGTTCCGCGCCTACGGCTATGGGTTCCCCTCTGCCGGAGAGCGATTGGGCAGGCTCGACGAGGGTGTGCAGATCTTCAGACAAGCATGGACGGCCGGAGAAGTATTCCTGGACGGTAAGTACTACGAGATCGACGGTGCCGTGGTGCGGCCCCTGCCGTTGCAGGAGGGAGGCATCCCGCTGTGGATCGCGGGCGGCGGGGAGAAGGTGACTCTGAAGATCGCCGCGAAGTACGCGAACTACACCAACTTCGACGGAACCCCCACTGGTTTCGCCGCCAAATCCGCTCTGCTGCGCGAGCATTGCGCAGCGGTGGGTACCGACTTCGATGCCATCGTCCGCTCGGCGAACTACAACGTCGTCGTCGCGGAGACCGAGGCCGAGGTGGAAGACAAGCTGCGCGCCCTCGAGGCTCGTCTGACCGAGTACGTGGGTGCGGACAAGGCCCACAGCGCACTCGACGCGTACCGCGGCATGCCCGCAGTGGGAACCCCTGAGCAGATCGTGGAGAACCTGACGGCGCTGCAGGAACAAGGGATGACGTACGGCATCTTCTACTTCCCCGAAGCGGCCTACGAACGCTCCGGTATCGAACTCTTCGAGCGGGAAGTGATCGCTGCACTGGCCTAGTGGGTCGCTGCAGGCTCTAGCGCAGGTCGTCGGGAAGATCCGTCGGGTCGATGAGCAACTGCTGGTTCTTGGCCGTGCGGACCTTCTCCGACAGGCCGATGTTGGCGTGCAGCAACGCCCACTCGCCCTCGGTGATCTCCCGGGCGGCGCGTGCGATGACCGCCGGATCGGTGGTTCCCCAGGCGATGGGCATCACCGAGGCCAACTGCCACGCTCGACCTCCGGTGTTTCGGCCACGGTCCGCGAGAACCGACACGGCAGGAACTTGTGCGCCCCGCTCGACGGCGTGTCCGGGCAGGGCCCGGACGACGCGGGTGATCAGCACGTAGTGCGGCTCGTCCACCTCCGGTTTCGCGATGTCGACCAGGGCCAGCAGTATCGCTCCACCCGGTAACTTCTCGGCCACCACCGCCGGCACCAGATCGCCTGCTGCATATTGCGATTCGATGGAACCCATCTTTCGGGGTGCCCACAGCATCACCCAGACCGAGGTGGCCGCGCCGATCAGGAACACCGCGCCGAGGATGTACGACCACGGGGCGGCGATCCAGATGAACCACGCTCCCAGTGCGATGAGGAACACGGCGGTGAGCGCTGCGGAGGCCCGCAACCGGCGAAGCTCGGTGAACGTCTCGTTGACCGACTTCGCGTGGGCTACGTCTACAGGGAACTCGAACTTGCGCACACAGGTATTCCTAGCACGGCACCGAGCCGACCCGAAGTCTCAGATCGCCGGACCGAGCAGATCGTCCGCGTCGGTGATGCGGTACGCGTAGCCCTGTTCGGCGAGGAAGCGCTGACGGTGGGCTGCGTACTCGGCGTCGAGGGTGTCGCGGGAGACCACCGAGTAGAAGTGGGCCTGACCACCGTCGTGCTTCGGCCGGAGCAGTCGGCCCAGGCGCTGAGCCTCTTCCTGCCTGGAGCCGAACGTTCCCGAAACCTGGACTGCCACAGAGGCTTCCGGAAGGTCGATCGAGAAGTTCGCCACCTTGCTCACCACGAGCGTCTGGATCTCGCCCTTGCGGAACGCGTCGAACAGCACTTCACGTTCCTTGTTCTTGGTCGAGCCCTGAATGACCGGCGCGTTCAGCGCTTCACCGAGCTCGTTCAACTGGTCGAGGTAGGCACCGATGACCAGCGTCGGAGCATCCTGGTGTTTGGCGAGGATCGATTTCACGACGGCGATCTTCGTGTGCGCCGTCGAGCACAGCTTGTAGCGCTCCTCGGGCTCGGCCACGGCGTACGACATGCGCTCGGCATCGGTGAGGGTGACGCGAACCTCGATGCACTCGGCCGGCGCGATCCAGCCCTGTGCCTCGATGTCCTTCCACGGTGCGTCGTAGCGCTTGGGCCCGATCAGCGAGAAGACGTCGCCCTCGCGGCCGTCCTCGCGGACGAGCGTCGCGGTGAGGCCGAGGCGTCGACGCGACTGCAGATCGGCTGTCATGCGGAACACCGGCGCGGGGAGCAGATGCACCTCGTCGTAGATCACCAATCCCCAGTCGCGGGAATCGAAGAGCTCGAGGTGCTTGTACTCACCCTTGGTACGACGCGTGATCACCTGGTACGTGGCGATTGTCACAGGGCGAATCTCTTTGCGCTCGCCCGAATACTCGCCGATCTCCTCCTCGGTGAGCGAGGTGCGTGCAATGAGTTCGCGCTTCCACTGGCGACCGGCGACGGTGTTGGTGACCAGAATCAGCGTGGTGGCCTTGGCTCTGGCCATAGCGGCCGCGCCTACCATCGTCTTGCCTGCGCCACAGGGCAGTACGACGACTCCCGAGCCGCCGGCCCAGAACGAATCGGCCGCCATCTCCTGGTAGTCGCGCAGTGTCCAGTTGCCGCCCTCGGTGTCGAGCTCGATGGGGTGAGCTTCGCCGTCGACGTAGCCGGCGAGGTCCTCGGCAGGCCAGCCGATCTTGAGCAACATCTGCTTCACGTGGCCGCGCTCGCTCGGATGCACGATCACCGTGTCCTCGTCGACCATCGCGCCCAGCATGGGCGCAATCTTCTTGTGGCGCATCACCTCTGTGAGCACCGCGCGGTCCAGGCTGATCAGCACCAGGCCGTGCACCGGGCTCTTGACCAACTGCAACCGGCCGTAGCGCGCCATCGTGTCGACGATGTCGACCAGCAACGGCTGCGGCACCGCGTAACGCGAGAAATTCACCAGCGCGTCGACCACCTGTTCGGCGTCGTGGCCCGCGGCACGGGCGTTCCACAGTGCCAGCGGGGTGATGCGATAGGTGTGCACGTGCTCGGGGGCACGTTCGAGCTCCGCGAACGGTGCGATGGCCGCCCGCGCTGCACCCGCGAGTTCGTGATCGACCTCGAGCAACAGCGTTTTGTCGGACTGGACGATCAGCGGGCCGTCGGTCACGGTTCCTCCTAGAGACATCTGCTGCGCCCGAAAGAGCGCAACTTCTCCATTGTCCACAGGTAGGGGCGTGCGTGCACGTGAGCCCGGTCTACTCGACCAATGCGACCGAGGTGATCCGATGCAGGGTGAAGCGCCGAACCCCACCGGTGGCGGGGTCGAACGCGTCGAGTTGGCCACCGCCGATGCTGATCGGATCGACGATGCGATGGGTTGCCACGCCCTGGGCGTCGACGTAGCCGATGCTCACGCTCCGTTTGACCTTCGCCGCGGTCTGCAGCAGCGTCATCGTCGCGGTGCTGCTGGCCCGAGACCCGTCGGCGCGCACCACGGCGCCGCCGTTGCCTGCCGCTCTGTCGGCAGCGCGCATCCCGCGTACCAACGAACCCAGCTGTTCCTCGGTGGGGACGGCCGGAGTGCGGAACGCCTGGCGTGGCCGCCGCGCCGACACCCTCGACCCGCGGGCACGCAGATCGACGATGGTGCCGGACGAGTCCTCGCCCGCAGGCGCGAATCCTGCTCCGCTCAGCACCGTCAGTACTTCGGCGAGCGGGGCCTGTGAGATCGCGACGGTCGGAGCCAGCGCTCGCAGGGCCAGCGATTCGGCTGCCGGGGACGCCATCACCTCGGCCAGCAGTGCCGGGTCCTCGCACCTGACGAACGACGCCGCGACGCCTGCGCGTAGGCGGCCGTGCCGTCGAGCCACGTCGTCGATCAGGTAGGTCAGGGCCTGCGGAACCGGCGTTCTCGAGTGGGTGGCGAACAACGTGTGCAGCTCGGAGGCGGTCAGTCCCACATCGAGAGCGCGGCGCAGGCTGGTGTCGCTGATCCGGTACATCGTGGCCGCGCCCGCGGATTCCACGTCGGCGACCAGTTCGATTCGATCCTGCAGTTCCGGCTCGAGCGGGCCGGGTGCCACCAACGTGAGGTCGGCTTGCACCAGGACGTAGTCGATGGGCTCGGGCAGGGCAGCGCGCATGTCTGCCTCGGCATTGCCGTCGTGCAGCAGGGAGCGGCCCGGGGTCGAGATCGCCCCGCGGGCGACGATGCCGAGAGCGGTGGCTTCGGCGAGAACATGTCCGACGGGTGTGACGCCGAAGCGTCCGGACCACCGGGGTCGACGCCAGGCCAGGGTGCGGGCGAGGTCGGCGGGCTGCGCTGCGTGTCCGCTGCCGAGTTCTGCGAGCAACTCCAGGATCATGCGTCGATCCCGCGGTGCGGCCGGAGAGCGGACTTCCTCGGACAGGGCGGCGATGGGTTTGTCGTTGGGGTCACGCATTCCGATGACCCAGGGTGCCCGCGGCACTTCGAGCCAGGCCGAGGCCAGGGTGTGCCAGCGCGCTGCCGGGGCGGCGGTGAGCCAGGCCTCGACCGCCGGTGTCGGGGCCCAGTAGTCGTCGCCGTTGTCGGACGCAGGAACCGGGTCCGGTGTTCCGCTCGAGATGAGGTGAGCGGCGGCCAGCAACTCGACGAGAACGCTCACTCGATCGTCGTCGAGGCCGGTGGCCTTGGTGATCTTGCGGAGCTCGCGTACTCCCAGTCCGCCGGCCTTCAGAGCGGGTGCAGGCGAAGCGGACAGTGCCTCGATCACCGCGACGCAGTGCCGACCCAGCTCCAGCGCCTCTCCTGCGGCAGCGGCGTCGACGTCGGCGAGCGAATACGTGTTGGTATCGAGTTTGGGTTCGGCGAGCGAGCGCGGGTCCGACATCGGTTCGCCGCGCAGGATCTGGCCCACTTGGACGGGCAGCTCGACGGTTTGTTCGTCCAACCAGATCAGCAGACCGGCGGCGAGCAGCTTCTGGACGGGTCGGTCCGGCGGCGTGCCCGGTGCGGCGTCGCGGGTGCGGCCGGTGGGGGACGATCTGGCGAGGGTGTCGAGAAGGCCGCGTTCGCCGTCGCCGAGTTCTGCCAGCGCCGCGGTGATGTGGGCCTCGGTGAGGTTGTCCACCGGGTCGAGTGCGCGACCGATGCGCCACGGCACCGCGTCCGCCGCTGCGGCGCTGATGCGGAAGCCTGCTGCGTCGCCCCACACCAGCAGGCGTTCGCGCAGCTGGGACAGTGCCTTGTCCACGCTCTTGGCCGGTGCGCGTTTGGCGACCACGGCCAGCAGCGCGGCGCGGGTGACGGGTCGCTCGTATGCCTCTTCGATGGCGAGGATCTCGAGGACCGTCAGAGCGAGGGTGTCGAGGGTGTCCGCGGTGTGCAGGATCGATCGGCGCTGCTCGGCCCGTCCGGCCAGTACGGCAAGGGATGCGGGCGGCGGCGCGGTCAGATCCGGACGCAGCGACATGGCCCTGATCAGCTCGGCGTCGCTGCGAGCTGCGATCCATCGAGGCAGATCCGGGGGCGTATCGGTGTGTCGGTGCGCAGTCGTGTCGGTCATCGTCTATCAGATTAGAGACCTGGGCTGGTGCTTGCCGCAGGGCAGGTGTCAAAATAGGCGCATGGTGAACAAGTCGAAGAAGCCCTATGTCGATCCAGGCTGGCCGGAAACCGCTCGCGGTGACCACGCGGTGACCGAACTCTCGTCCGCTCGCTCGGGTGGCTTGTCGCCCTTCGGCGAGGACACCGAGTTCCCGCTGCCCGTCGAAGACCTTCCCTACGCCCATCCGGTGACCGTGGTCAATCGCTAGCCGCGGCCCTCGAGCACGAAGAAGCCCCCGACAATCCGTCGGGGGCTTCTTTCGTACGAGCTGAACCGTCTCCGGGCGCTTACTGGGGCAGGAATGCCTTGTTGGCCTGGTAGAAGTTCACGATCTGAGGATCGAGCTGGATGCCCTGAGCCGCGTTCTGCACGAACGAGGCGATCTGCGGATCGTTGGTGAGGTTCTGGACGGCGGTGACGATGCCCTCGACGACCTCGGCCGAGTTGTCGACTGCCGGGATGGACGTCAGGTCGGGCAACGCGGGAACTTCCGGTGCCTTGGGGGTGACCGGAACACTGCGCTCGGTGGGCGCGCTGTTCAGGCCGAGGCTCGAGGAGCAGGACGGCCATGCGCCCCAGCCCTGCGAGTCGAGGACCTTCTCTGCGACTGCGATCTGCTCTTCACGGCTGGCCTGGTTGGCCGTGGCCGCGTACTGCTGGCCGCCGTGCGCGTTCCAGGTGCTGGGGGAGAACTGCAACCCACCCTGGTAGCCGTTGCCGGTGTTGATGCCCCAGTTGCCGCCGGCTTCACACTGTGCCAGGCGGTCCCAGTCGGAATCCGGTGCCGCGTTCGCGGTGCCGGTGAAGGCGATGCTCGCGGTGCCCATGATGGCTCCGGTGACTGCGACCTTTGCGACGGTCTTGCCAGTGGTGCTCGGCTTGCGATGACGTCCGCTCATACGAGTTGAAATCCTCTCCACACGCGCCTGCGAGGTCAGCTGTCGGGTTCGGGCTGAGAGGTAGCCCGGCCGTCTCACACACTCCTGCGAGTGGGCAATTGGGCTTCACCCCAAGGGAAGTCGGTGCGGCTTCGTGAGTCGCTACAACTTCCCGGTTGTCCGTGGAGGACGTGGGTCCCCCGTCCTCGTCCCCTGGGTGATCGTCAAGGGTGTTCCGGTTCCCGCGGGACGAGGTTTGGCGCTGCGGGCCGGAATTCGGCCGAACTTCCCGGCCGCTGCTGACCGTACTGAAATTCCCGCCTTACGTCACTATTTGGTAACTGTCGATTTCGGGGCGTCGCCGAGAGCACATTTTGTACCTCTTTCGGGTCGCTCGAGTCGGCCCAGCTAGTGGACGTGCCGGGCATTGAACCCCTGTCCGTTGCCTGTCCGTTACCGCAGCGTGATGTGATGGAAGTCACATCGACGGGAACCGGTTCCGGAGGTCACCGAACGGCAACGATGTCCTTGCCGAGGGGCATCAGGGATACGGGGATCATCTTCAGGTTCGCGATCGCCAACGGGATGCCGATGATGGTGATCGCCATCGCGACGGCGGTGACCACGTGGGTCAGGGCCAGCCACCAACCGGCCAGAATCAGCCACAGCACGTTTCCGACGAGCGCACCGGATCCGGACCCCGGCTTGTCGACGATCGTCGATCCGAACGGCCACAGCGCGTAGACGCCGATGCGGAACGACGCGATGCCGAACGGAATGGTCACGATCAGGATGCACAGCAGCAGCCCGGCGAGGAAGTAGCCCAGTGCCAACCACAGGCCGCCGAAGACCAGCCAGATGACGTTCAGTATCAACCGCATGGTCAACGCGCCCGTCGTCCGGATGCCAGCGCGTACCCCAGCGCCAGCACGAAGCCGGTCGGCGCGGAGAACATGGCCGTCAGGTAGAGCCCGAGTGGGGGCTTCGCGTCGGAGAAGATCGGAAACATCAGGATCGCGACGATGGCGACGAGGCCGATCGCGAACAAAGCCAGCGCGATGCGCAGCAGAGCGGTGCTGCTCTTACGGGTCGTTGTGTCCACATCGACCACGGTAGTGCGAATCGCGACGCTGTGAAGAGCGCAGTGCGGTGAACAACTCGAATGCTCTATCCGGGCTCACCGCGCTAGACTGGTGTATTCGCGTCCTACGTCCTCGTGGGGCGCGAAACTTGTGCGGGCCGAACATCGGTCCCACGGACAACGCAACTGTCACAGCAACAGATGAACGGGTGAGCTCAGTGCCGACCGGCAAGGTGAAGTGGTACGACGTCGACAAGGGATTCGGATTCCTCTCGCAGGAGGAAGGCGAGGACGTTTACGTGCGTTCCTCGGCGCTGCCCGAGGGCGTCGAGGGCCTCAAAGCCGGTCAGCGAGTCGAGTTCGGGATGGCTGCAGGCCGTCGCGGACCGCAGGCCCTGAGCCTGAAGGTGCTCGAGCCGGCGCCGTCGGTGCGTCAGAACTCCGGCAGCACCCGCCGCGAACCCGTCGAGCGCAAGCACACTCCCGACGAGCTGCACGGCATGGTCGAGGACATGATCACGCTGCTCGAAGCGACGGTGCAGCCCGAGCTCCGCAAGGGCAAGTACCCGGACCGCAAGATCGCGCAGCGCATCTCCGAGGTGGTCCGGGCCGTCGCCCGCGAGCTCGACAGCTGATCTCGGGAACGACCTACGGCAGCGTGCCGATCGACCAGATGGCGTGGCTGACGAAGCCCTCCTGATTGGTGTCGGTGTCGATGATGCCGGTGGGCAGACGCACTTCGATCCCGAGCAGGGTTCGGCCGCTGTCGTCCGTGGTGGGCACCGTGACGCTGAGCCTGGTTCCCGGTTCGTTGAACGCGCTGTCCTCCACGACGTTTCCGCTGTCGTCGCCGTAGACCAGGGCGAGCACCCACGGTGCCGAGTAGACGGCCTCGGGAAGCGAGAGCTGCACCGTCGGGGCCTTGCCGACCTGGATCTCGGTGGTTTCTCCGACGTTGGTGCACAGCGGGTCGCTGACGGCGCAGTACAGGTACGGCTCCACGTCGACGGCTCGGCCGTTGGCGTAGGCGGAGACGGTCGGTTCCTTGTCCGGCGCGTTCCCGATCAGCAGCGCGAGTACCGCGACGAACGCAACGGCGACGACGAGCAGACCTGCGGCGATCAGGGCCGCGATCTTCTTGGTGCGGGGAGCGAGATTCACTTGGTCACGTTTTCGCCGAAGGAACCGTCGGACACTTCTTGTTCGACGTGGTCGGGGCGGTTGCCGCCGAAGCCGGGCAGAAGTGATCTGCCGCGGTAGGTGAGGAATGTCTGCACGAGCCCGATCGTAAGCAACACCGAGACCACGGTGAAACCGAGCCAGTACTCGGTGGGGAGCAGCACGCCGAGCGTGCCGCCGAGGACCCAGCACAGTTGCATGACGGTTTCCGATCGGCCGAATCCCGACGCGATCGATTCCGGCGGCAGATCGGCCTGCAGGGACGCGTCGAGGGAGACCTTGGCGAGTGCACTGGCGCTCGACGCGACGAGCGCTGCCACCGCTGCGGTGAGCAGGCTGTCGGTGACCGCGGCGACGACGGCCACGACCGTGACTGCGAGGGTGCAGCGAAGAACCACAAGGGACGGCCGGCCGAGCTTGATCCTGGCTCCGAGCGCGTTGCCGGAGAAGTTGCCGAGACCGGCGGCGGCTCCGACGAGTCCGAGCATCGCGGCCTGCTGAAGCGGCTCGTGTTCGGTACGGGATTTGGCGACGAACGCGATGTAGAGCGTCAGGAAGCCGGTGAGAATTCGGATGGTGCCGTTGCCCCAGAGCCCGACGATGACCGCCCGGCCCAAGGGCTGTCTGCGGTTCTTGGTGGTGCTCGACGCCGGGGGCGACGGGGGCGTGCGGCGGAGGTTCTCTGTGGGAGCCCCGCTTCCGGCGTAATCGCGATCACCGTGCTGATCGGCGTGGTAACTCAAGGTTGCGGGCACTTCACCCTCGGTGATCTCCACCCAGGACGGAATCCTCATGCTGAGATATGCGCCGAGCACGGTGATCGCGGCGACGAACCACAGAGCGCCGGGGGAGTCGGCGACGAACGCGATACCGCCTGCGATGGCCCCGGCCGCGATGGTGCCGCCGAGCAGACCGAACACCGTCAGACGTGAGTTGACGCGGACCAGGTCGATCTCCGGCGGCAGTACCCGCGGCGTCACCGCGCTCTTGAGCACCGCAAAAGACTTGCTCAGAACGAGCATGCCGAGCGCGGCCGGATACAACACCCAGCTGTCGAAGTTGAACACCAGCACCACCGCCAACACGGTGCGCAACCCGAAGGACGTGGCGAGCGCGATGCGTCGGCCCTGCTGCAATCGGTCCAGCAGCGGACCGATGAGCGGCGCGATCAACGCGAACGGCGCGATGGTGATGACGAGATACAGCGCGACCTTGGTCTTGTCCTCACCGGTGGCGGCGGAGAAGAAGAGCGTGTTGGCCAACGCGATCGCCAGCGCGGCATCCGATGCGAAGTTCGCCATGGTCGCGTACGTGAGTGCTGTCAGGCCGGACTTGTCGGCACCGTCGGCCTTCGCGGCTCGCTGAAACGATGCTATTCCCTTGCCGGTCAGCTCGCGTCCACGCATGGCGGCGACGCGGGTGACGGTCAGCTTCTTGGGCATCGGCGGCGGCTTGCGTGCGCCTGCCTTGCCGCGTGCCGCGGTGATCTGCTCGGTACGCGGCGGGTGCAACGGGGGCAACGGCTCGCGGCGGCTCGGAACATGGGCGGTCACAGGAGTTGCGGCCGGGTAGTTGGCCAGACCGGGGTGCTCGAGAGGGTCAGGAGCGGAGCCTGCGGAGTGACCGTTCGGCTCAGGAGTGGGGCCTGCGGAGTGACCGGGTCGGTCAGGAGCATCGTTCTGCTCGGGGTCGTGAGCGGAGCCCGCGGAGTGATCCTGGTGTGGGTCGTCCGCACCCGGTGGGGTGTGGGGGAGACGTGGATCGGTCACGGTGTCAATTCTGTCCTACCGGCGCGGTATCGGTGAATTGCACCTCGAAGATCGTGGGCCAGTATTTGCCGGTCACGAGAAACCGGTCGGTGCCGGGGATCTGTGCGATGCCGTTGAACACGTCGGCACCCCCTCGTTGGGAGGCCGACATCGAATCCCACAGTGGGGTGCCGTCGATGACGGCCGTCACCGCGCCGGTCTCGGGGTCGATGCGCATGATGTCGAACGTCTGCCACACGTTGGCGTACACCGATCCGTCGTCGGCGCATTCGAGTTCGTTGAGGCGCTCCACCGGATTGCCGTCGAGTGTGACGTTCACGGTGCCCTCGGCCTCGAACGACGTGGGGTCGCGGAAGGTGAGGGTCGACGAGCCGTCGCTCATGACGAGGCGGTTGTCCGGCGTCTGCGTACACAGCCCCCAGCCTTCGCCCTCGTAGTTCACTCGGCGTCGTTCTGTCAGAGTGTCCCGGTCTCGGGCGATCGCGACACCGTCCTGCCAGGTGATCTGCCACAGCGTGTCGCCGTCGACGGTGATGCCTTCGCCGAACAGGTCGGACGGCAGATCCACGCGATCGAGTTCGGTCATGGTCTCGAGCGACGTCCGCCTGACGAACGAGGAACCTTCCAATCCGGTGCCCTCGTAGAGCACGTCGCCGTCGATCTCGAAGCCCTGAGTGAAGGCGTCGTTGCCACGGTCGTATTCGCGCAGGATCTCGGTGGTCAGTGTCGGAACCGAGTCGGACGTCACCGGGGTCGGCTGCGTCGTCGACGAACAGGCGGACACGGCCAGCAGCGAGGCCACGAGGGCAGCGTAGGTGCGAGCACGGACGGTCATTGCACCCATGATGGCAGCCCGAACTGGGCGTCACCGAGTCGATGCGGCAAACTGAATGTGTGAGTTTCGTATCTTCTCCAGAGCTCGATTCCATCCGCCCCGTCTTGGCCGATGCCGTGGACCTCGCGCGGCAGGCTCTGCTCGACCTGGGAGAGGGCGGTATCGGCGAGTACCTCGGGGTCACCGCCGAAGACGCCAGTGCGGCCACGCACCGGTTCGCCAGCGATCTCGAGGGGTACCGCGGATGGCAGTGGGCCGTGGTGGTCGCCGCCCCGGCGGACGCGGATCACGCCACGGTCAGTGAGCTGGTTCTGCTCCCGGGCCCCGACGCTCTCGTGGCACCGACCTGGGTGCCCTGGGACGAGCGCATCCGTCCCGGCGACCTGGGACCCGGCGATCTGCTGTCTCCGCGCCAGGACGATCCCCGGCTGGTTCCCGGGTACGTCGAATCCGGTGACCCCGCCATCGACGAGGTGGCGGGCGAGATCGGCCTCGGCCGAAGCAAGGTCATCAGCCTCGAAGGACGCCTCGACGCCGCCCAGCGTTGGCACGACGGCGACTTCGGCCCCGATACCGAGATGGCCAAGGCTGCGCCGTCGACCTGCGGGCTGTGTGGCTTCTACCTCCCCATCGCCGGGTCCATGTCCGCCGCATTCGGGGTGTGCGGCAACGAATTCGCGGCCGACGGACACGTGGTGCACGCCGAGTACGGCTGCGGAGCGCATTCGGACACCGAACTTCCCACCGGAGCCGGATCGCCGCAATTCGAGCCGTACGACGACGCGGCACTCGACGTCATCGCCTCGCCGGTCGCCCCGGTCGAGCCTGCTGCTGTTGCCGAGACGACCGACGGCGTCGAGAAGGCCGACACGGACAAGGCTGCCCCGGAAGTGTCGTTGACTCCACAGGAGGCTGCATCCGAAGAGTCGGCTGACGAGGTCGTTGCGGTCGATGAGGCCGAACCCGTCGCCGACGATGCGTCGAGTACCACCGATCTGGCTGCGCAGGAAGAAGCTTCGGCATCTCCGAGCTGATCGATCCGTTCGACACCGAGTCGCTGCGGGAGTCGATTCTCGCGGCGTGGGGCTCTTCTCCCACTCGGCTTCGGGAGGATTCGGCGTCCGAGTCCGATCTGGTGCGCGGGGGTTATCGCGATCGTCTGTTGACCGAGCTCGCGCAGAACGCGGCGGACGCCGCGCAGCGCGCCGGCGTCCCGGGTCGGCTGGCCGTATGGACCGATGAGTTCGGTGCTCTGCATGTCGCCAATACCGGTGCAGCGCTCGATGTCTCGGGTGTCCATGCCCTCACGGCGCTGCGGGCCTCGGCCAAGGGCTCGACGGACCCGGGCGTCGGACAGTTCGGGGTCGGGTTCACCGCAGTGCGTTCGGTGTCCGACGAGATCGAGCTGCGCTCCCGTGGCGGCGGCGTGGCGTTCAGCGCGCGGCGCACATTCGAGGCGCTGCGCGAGCGAGGCATGCTCACACCCGACACCGGCGTGCCGGTGCTGCGGCTCGCATGGCCTGTCGCAGATTCGCCGGCCGACGGCTTCGACACCGAGATCGTGTTGACGTTGCGAGCCGATGTGGCGGCGGATTCGTTCGCGTCAGGATTAGCAGACGAGGCCGTCGACCTGCTGCTCGAACTGGAGGCGTTGGACTCCATCGAGATCGACGGCGTCGTGATCGACTGCAGCAGAATCGAATTGGACGACCATTCGTCCGAGATCACGATCGGTCCGCGAACCTGGCGGCAGTTCGCCACCCCGGCCGCCCGCTGGCTCGCTCCGGTTGTCGACGGTCTGCCCGTTCCCGCTCCGCCCGATGTGTTGCGCGCTCCGACTCGTTCGGACGAGCTACTGTCGTTGCCCGCGTTGGTCATTGCCGATGTACCGATGCAACCCGATCGGCGACGCGTGCTGCCGGGTGTCTCGTTCGACGCGGTAGCGCACGGGTACGTGGACTTCGTGGCCTCGCTGCCTGCCGCATCCAGGGTGTCGTTCGTGCCCGAGGTCGGATTCGCCCGCAGTGAGGTCGACGGCGCACTACGTGAACTCGTCTTCCGTCGATTGTCCTGCGCACCATGGCTTCCCGGTGTGGACGGACGCGATCTGGTGCCCGAGCGGGCGAACGTCGTCGCGGACGCCACCGAGGAACTCACCGAGGTGCTGACAGGTGTCGTACCCGATCTGGTCGACGCATCACTGTCGGGTGCACGACATGCGTCGGCGCTCGCGGCAGTGGGTGTGCACCGGATCGGGTTGGCGAGGCTGGCGGAGATGGTCGGTGGGCTCGATCGCGAGCCGAGTTGGTGGCGGCGACTGTTCGACGCGTTGACCCCACTCGTGGTCGACGGTGTGGCTGCGGAAGAGCTTGCGGCGCTGCCTGTTCCGCTCGCGGACGGTCGCACGGTGACCGGCCCGCGGACGACGGTGATCGGCTCCGACGCCTCGGCTGCGGTCACCTGGGTCAGGTTGGTGCATCCGGAAGCGGTGAGTCCGCTGCTGTCGCGTCTGGGTGCCCGCGAGGCGACTGCGACCGAGCTGCTCACCGACCCGGCGCTCGAGGCTGCGCTGGACGATCTCGACTGGGACGAGAGCGAGGAGGTCGACGGTCTGGTCTCCGCTGTGCTCGCGCTGGCGGGAGAGGCGGGCGAACTACCCGGTTGGCTCGGCGGTCTGCCCCTCGAAGACGACGAGGGTGAATTGCGCAGCGCCGACGAATTGTTGCTTCCCGGAGCGCCGTTGGCGGATCTGCTGATACAGGATTCGCCGTTCGGTGTGCTCGCGCCTGCGGTGGTGGCCAGGTTCGGTGAGCGGGCGCTGCGAGCAGTGGGCGTCGGGTGGGGGTTCTCGGTGGTGCGTGACGAGCTACCGACCGGGCCGGATCACGATCTCGACGACGAGTCCGCATGGTGGTCGGGGCTGTCCGAGGAGCCGGAATCACTCCTCGCGGTTCGCGATCTCGACCTCGTTCGATCGGACGGCTGGTCCGAGGCGCTGACCGTACTGTTGGACGACCCGAGCACCCGTGCGGCACTGGCCGATCGGGACGGTTACACCGCGTGGTGGATCGGACGCCATGCGCGAGTGCATGGTTCGCGTCCGGTCAACTTTCGGGCACCGTCGGACGAGACGTTCGCCGGGTTGCTCGATCCGCTGAATCATCCGCGTGCCGACGAACTGCAGGCGGTGCTCAGTGCGTCGATCTGCGAGAGCGCCGATACTGCTCGCGTGCTGCTGGCAGCGCTGTCGGATCCACAGCGGAGTCCGACCCCTGCGGTGATCGCGCGAACCCACACGCTCATCGCCACCGCTGTGGTGGAGCGGCGCTTCGAGGTCTCGGACATCGATCCCCCGGATCGTGTGCGCACGCTCGGCGGCGCAGTCGTGGACGCGTCGGATGCGCTGGTGATCGACGCCCCGTGGCTGGTGAGCGTGGTACCACCGGAGGTCGCCGTGCTCTCGGACATGGCTACCGCTGCGGCACTGGCCGACGTTCTCGACATCAGGTCGGCGTCGGAGGCGATCAGCGGAGAAGTGCTGGGAGTGGGACGGGTCAGCTCTTGGGATCGTGAACCCGGAGCCGTGTTGGCCTGTGCGGTCATGGGATTGCCGCTGCCGTCCGGCGGGGTGGTGGTGCATCGCGAACTCGTGGTGCGGCTGTCCGGTGACGTGAGCGGCGAGCGGACACTCCCGTGGTGGGTGACCGCCGACGGAACGGTGCACTGCACGGAGAGTTGGGAGCGACCTCGTGGGGTTTGACGGTGTGATCCTGGACTGGATGGTCGAGCATCGGGTCGGGTGGGTCACGACGATGTTCTGGATCATCACCACGCTCGGCAACACGGTGTCGATGTTTCTGCTGTCCGCGGTGGGCGTCGTTGCGTTGCTTCGCGTCGGACGCAGATCGGATGCCGTCGTGATCGCAGGCGCGATGCTGACCGGATGGGGTCTGATGAATGCGCTGAAGTTCGCGTTCGCGCGGGAGCGTCCACCGCTTCCGGAGCGGCTGGTGGACATTGCGAGCCATTCGTTTCCGTCGGGCCACGCGATGATGTCGATGGTGCTTGCCACGGTGGCGATCGCGCTGATGCTGCGATCGTCCACGCCGTGGCTGCATCGGCCGGTACTGCTCGTGTTACCCGTGGTCGCGTCCCTGCTGATCGGATTCTCTCGGATCTACCTGGGTGCGCACTGGACCACGGACGTGCTGGCCGGCTGGGTGTTCGGTGCCCTGTGGGGGCTGGGTTGGATCTATGCCGTCAGGCTGATCAGCGCGAGAAATCCGAGCGCTGTGCGATGACGAGCAGCTCGTCGCGCATGGCCGGGCTGGAGACAGCGTTGGCGCGTGCGTAGAGGGCGCGGAGCGAGCGGACGTGGTTGCGGCGAGTGCGGTACTGAGAGACGAGCTTCATGGCCTGGCTTTCGTGGATCAAGAGGTTGTTTTATCTGACATAACCCATGGTCCACGTTAACTTTGTGTTACTCAACCGGTTCAGGGGTTAGTTTGCCCACGTCAGAGGCCTGTGGTGACCGGGCTAACGTGATTCTGATCTCAATCGAGGCCGCGTTGGGCGGTTTTGCTCCCGCGACGTGACGCCGCTCTCTGCATCAGGAAGATTCCGAACCCTACGGCACCGACAGCGATGCCGGACCAACACGTGGCAAGTGCGTCGCCGCCCCCACCTCCGGTGGCGGTGAACACCACCAGCGCGAGGATCCAGCCGAGGATGCCGATCGCCAACACAGGCACCGGATCGGTGAGGCTGCGCGGAATCTGGGGGAGGTCGGCCACGAAACTCAAGTTACGCCACTGCTGCGTGTCTCGGCTGCGCCGTTGCGGTTACCCAAGTGCTTCGGTGTGCTTTATCGTTCGCTCATGCAATTGTCGTCGCGGCTACTCGACAACTACTTCAAGATCACCGAACGAGGCTCGACGGTTGGATCCGAGGTCCGAGGAGGCGTGGTCACCTTCGTGGCCATGGCCTACATCGTCGTCCTCAATCCGCTGATTCTGGGCAGCTTCTCCGCCGACGACGCGGCCGCCAAGACCGACGTACTCGGCAACATCCTGCCGGTCGCCCAGGTCGCCGCCGTGACAGCGCTGGTGGCCGGATTCATGAGTATCGCCTTCGGCATCGTCGCCAACTATCCGTTCGGCATCGCGGCGGGACTGGGCATCAACACCCTGCTCGCCGTGACGATCGCACCCCAGGTGACGTGGCCCGAGGCGATGGGGCTCGTCGTGATCGACGGCATCATCATCGTGCTGCTGGCGGTGACCGGATTCCGCACCGCGGTGTTCAACGCGATCCCGGCCGAGCTCAAGGCTGCGATCGCCGCCGGCATCGGCGCGTTCATCGCCTTCATCGGACTGGTCGACTCCGGGTTCGTTCGCCGCATCCCCGACGCCGCGGGCACGACGGTTCCCGTCGGGCTCGGCATCGACGGGTCCATCGCGTCGTGGCCGACGGTGATCTTCGTGTTCGGGTTGTTGCTGATGGGTGTGCTGGTGGTGCGCAAGGTGCGCGGCGGTCTGCTGATCGGCATCGTGGTGACGACGGTGCTGGCGGCGATCGTCGAGGCCGTCACCGACGTGGGTCCGTCGAACGGCGTCGACCCCAAGGGCTGGAACCTGTCGGTTCCGCAGCTGCCCACCGAGTTGATTCAGTCTCCCGATCTGTCGTTGGTGGGCAACGTCGATCTGTTCGGAGCGTTCACGCGCATCGGCGTGCTCGCCGCCAGCCTGCTGGTGTTCACGCTCGTGCTCGCGAACTTCTTCGACGCGATGGGCACGATGACCGGTCTGGGCAAGGAAGCGAAACTGGACAAGGACGGGAAACTGCCGAACATCGGCAAGGCCCTGGTCGTCGAAGGGGCCGGAGCCATCGTGGGTGGTGGTGCGTCGGCGTCGTCGAACACCGTGTTCGTCGAATCGGCTTCCGGAATCGCCGAGGGTGCGCGTACCGGACTGGCCAACGTCGTCACCGGATTGCTCTTTCTGTTGGCCATGTTCTTCACCCCTCTCACGGCCGTCGTTCCGATCGAAGCGGCCGCTCCGGCGCTGGTCGTGGTGGGTGCGCTGATGATCGGGCAGGTTCTCGACATCGACTTCCGGCGCTTCGATTACGCGTTGCCTGCCTTCCTGACCATCGTGGTGATGCCCTTCACCTACTCCATCGCCAACGGGATCGGCGTCGGTTTCATCACCTGGGTGATACTCGCGGTCGGCTCCGGTCGGGCGAAGTCGGTCCATCCCCTGTTGTGGATCGTGGCGTTGCTGTTCGTCGCATATTTTGCCGTCGGACCCATCACCGAGGCGGTTACATGATGCGGGGTCGGTTCCAGGGCGTATTCTCTGCGCTGTGACGTCGGGAAATGTAGTGAAGGACAATCGGGAATTGGCAAGCGACCTGTCGCTTGCGGTGGTGAGGCTGACTCGCCACCTTCGGGGTAGGCGAGTGGACTCGCAAGTCTCGCTCACTCAGCTGTCGGCTCTGGCCACGCTGAGTCGGGAGGGCGACATGACGCCGGGTGCATTGGCCGCGCGAGAGAAGGTACAGCCGCCGTCGATGACGCGGGTGATCGCATCGTTGGCCGAACTCGGCCTGGTGGCGCGCACCCCGCATCCCACCGACGGGCGGCAGGTGATCGTCTCGCTGTCACCGGCCGGTCGAGAGCTGATCGCCGACGAGGCCAGCGCCCGCGAAGCGTGGATGACCGCGCAGTTGGCAGGCCTCGGACCCGAGCAGCTCGACACGCTCCGTGACGCGGTGACGATCATCGGGGCCCTCGTGAGCGACTCCGAGTAGTTACCTAGGTTTATTATCTGAACGGTGGCCCCTGTTTCCCGTACCTCCGGCTCGACGATGTTCGCCGCCCTGAAGACTCACAACTACCGATTGTGGGCGTCGGGGCAGATCGTCTCGCTGGTCGGCACGTGGATGCAGCGGGTTGCCCAGGACTGGCTCGTTCTGACGCTGTCCGGCGGCAACGGCTTCGCCGTCGGTATCGTCATGGCCCTGCAGTTCGGGCCGACACTGTTCCTCTCGGTCTGGGGTGGGGTTCTGGCAGACCGATACGACAAGCGCAAGCTGCTCATGATCACCCAGGTCTTCGCTGCGGTCTGTGGTCTGGTGCTCGGTGTGCTCGACGTCGGAGGGATGGTCGAGCTGTGGCACGTGTACGTCATCGCGTTCATCCTCGGCTGCTCGTCCGCGATCGACGCTCCGGTGCGGCAGTCGTTCACCATCGAGATGGTCGGCAAAGAGACCCTCGCCAATGCGATCGCGTTGAACTCGATGACCTTCAACATGGCGCGCATCGTCGGGCCTGCCGTGTCCGGAGTGCTCATCACCCTCGTCGGCACCGGCTGGGTGTTCCTCATCAATGCCGTGTCGTTCGCGGCGGTGTTCGGTGCCCTCGTGGCGATGAACGTCGGTCAGCTCTTCCGCGTCGAACCGACCCCACGCGCCAAAGGGCAGGTGCGCGAGGGGTTTCGGTACGTCTGGGGGCGCGGTGATCTACGAGTACTGCTGGCCACGGTCTTCATGGTCTCGACGTTCGGCCTCAACTTTCCGCTGAGCCTGTCGGTGTTGGCGCGCAACACGTTCGGTAGCGGAGCGGACGCCTACGGACTGCTCTCGACAACGCTGGCGGTCGGTACCTTGGCCGGAGCGACTCTGGCTGCCCGGCGGGCGAGCGCGCCGCGACTGCGGCTCTTCATCGGTGCCGTCATCGCATTCGGTGCCTTCGAGTTGATCGTCGGGTTGATGCCCAACTACCTGCTCGTCGCGCTTCTGCTGATACCCACCGGTGCCCTGACCTTGACGTTCACGACGTCGGCGATGAACATTCTGCAGATGTCGGTGCCATCCGACATGCGCGGACGCGTGATGGGCATCTACATGCTGTGCTTCCTCGGCGGCACTCCGCTGGGCAGTCCGGTTCTCGGTTGGCTCGCCGACGCCTTGGATCCGCGGGCACCGTTGCTGTTCGGCGGGGCCATCTCTCTGGCGACCGGCCTCTTCGCGGCCGTGTATCTACTGCGGCACAACAATTTGCGGATCACCGTGGTGCCACCCGCAGACGGTCATCGGCTCCCCACCCTCGATACTGTCGCCGTGAGCACGAAGGTATGAGGGTGAGTCAGATCCAGCCGTGGCGTCGAGCGAGAGCGCAGGCCTCGTGCCGGTTCGCTGCCCCCAGTTTCGCCGCGGCAGCTGACAGGTAGTTGCGGGTGGTGCCGGGCGAAAGATGGGCCCGCCGTGCGATCTCCGCGATCGACGCGCCGTCCGCGGCGAACTCGAGCACATCGGCCTCGCGCGGTGTGAGTGGCGAGTCTCCGGCTCCGATGGCTTCCGCGGCCAGCGTGGGGTCGACGTAGCGACCGCCGCCGTGCACGGTGCGCACCACCTCGGCCAGGGTGGCAGCCGAGGTGGTCTTTGGGAGGAACCCGCGCACGCCCGCTTCGAGCGCCTTCTTGAGGTAGCCCGGCCGACCGTGGCTGGTGACGATGATCGACGCGCACGCGGGCAGCGTCTCGGCGATCTTCTGGGCTGTCTCGATGCCGTCGATTCCGCCCATCTGCAGGTCCAGCACGGCCACATCGGGGGCGAGAGAGGCCGCGACGGTCAACGCCTTCTCGCCGGAGTCGGCCTGCCCGACGATCTCGATGTCGTCCTCCAGGTCGAGCATGGTCGCAAGCGCCGAACGAATGAGATTCTCGTCGTCGGCCAGCAGAACTCGAATCATGATGTCGTCCTTGGGTTCTCGATCGGTAGCGCCGCGGTGAGGGTGAATCCCTCGGAGGTCTTCTCCGTGTTCAGCGCTCCTCCGACTGCGACCAATCGTTCGCGCAACCCGCTCAGGCCGGTGCCGTCGTCGCGGCCGGATGATGGACTGGGGTGGTCATTGGTCAGCCGAATGCTGTTGTCGATCAGCTCGATTCGGCAATAAGTGGCGGTGGAGTGGCGCAGGATGTTCGTCACTCCCTCACGGACCACCCAGGCGGCCGCCTCGGCCGCGCGCTCGGACAGAACCGAGGTCTCACCGACCAGTTCGGTGGAAATACCCGCGGCCGACAGCAGGGACCGAGCCCCGTCGAGTTCCGACGCCACATCGACCGATCGGTAGCCGCGAACCAGCTTTCGCGCGTCGGCCATGGATTCCTGGGCCAGGATGCGAACCTCGTCCATCTGGCCCGCCGCTCGATCGTCACCCCGGCGAGCCAGCGTTGCGGCGAGTTCGCTCTTGACCGCTATTGCGGAGAGTGCGCGTCCGACGACGTCGTGCAGATCTCGCGAGAATCGCAGACGCTCCTCGGCAACCGAGAGTGCGGCAGCGGCGGCGCGGGTGGCGTCGAGTTCGGTGACGATGCGCAGCAGCCATGCCGACAGTTGCACCGTGAAGGCCATGAAGGCGATGAAGATGCCGAGGATCACGGTGTCCACCGCCGGGGTTCCCAGAGCCGCCGCGAGCAGAGCAGCGGCCACAGCCGCCGCCAGGGACCAACGCAACGGAATCAGGGTCGCGACCGCTGTGGTGACGAGTACGGCGGCCCAGATCGCGTTGCTCGTGGTCCCTCCCGCTACCAGCACCACGGCGGCGACCGCCACGATTGCCAACGGGATTCGTGGGTCGGCCGTCGACTCGCCGCCGAGTGCGGGGGTGCGCTGCACAACCACGAAAGTGGCGGCGGCACACACTGCTGCTGCCGCCATCGACCGATAGTCGTCGTACTGCAGAGATGTCAGCATCGCACCGACGGCGACACCGACGGAGATGAGCAGGAACGACTGGCGGGTGTAGACGCGCACCTTGTCCACTGCACTGCTGTCGTTCCAGCCGTGCAGTGGATTGAGGTACTGGTGCAACTTCATGATCTCCAGCCTTGCAGACGGTCGACGAATGATGCGATCTAGGACCGCGGTTCCCAACGGAAGTGAGTGCGGGCGATCAGGAGGCTGCCGACGATCCAGGCAAGCATCACCAGCAGCGGCATTCCGGCTTCGGTGAAGGTGGCAGCGAAGCCGATGGACTCGTCGCCGGGCGTGGTGGTACCGAACCAGCCCAGGTTCAACAGGTCCGAGACCGCGGCCATCGGGGTCAGCTCTATCACCCTGCCGAACGAGTCCGGGAGGGCGTCACGAAGCAGTGAGGAGCCGGCCATGGCGACCAGGATCACCGGCAAGCTGGTGATCTGAGCCGCCTCCGCATTGCGGGTGAACGCCGAGGTGATCAGGGCCAGGGCGGCGAACAGCGCAGCACCGCCGAACAGAGCGACCACGACCAGTAGCGCGTTGGTGGGAACGGGTCCGCCGAAGGCCAGCACCACTGCTCCGACGATCAGTCCGAGGACGACGGTCAGTATCAGCGAGGGGATGGCCGGTCCGAGCAGGATCTGCACATCCGAACTCTCTCCGGTGCGAAGTCGTTTGAGTACCAACTCGTCTCGGCGCGTGGCGTAGACCGAGAGCATGTTGTAGTAGACCATGAACACCAGCAGGAACAGCGCGAAGATCTCCAGTGCGGCTCCGACGCCTGCGTCGGTCAATCCGTCGTCGCTGCGGCTTCCCACGATCAGCAGGGCGATGGGGAAGATCAACGGCATGACGATCGCGTTGAACAGCAGTACTCGGTTGCGTCCGAGCAGGGTGAACTCTGCTCGTGACAGTGCGGTCATCGTGCTCATGCGCTCATCACCTTCTGGTCTGTGAAGTCTGGATTGTCGAATTCGTCTGCGATGGAGAGGAATACGGTCTCGAGTGATGCCGCTCGGGCGTCGAGTCCGTGCAGGGTCACCCCGTTGGTGCGGGCCCACACCAGCAAGTCGGTGAGCGTGTCCTGTACCGAGGACGTCCGGATCGAGACGGTGTCTCCCGAGACGTCCATGTCGGTACCCGGCAGTGACGGCAACGCCGTGCCCGGGGCCTTCAGTTCGATCCTCGCCGGATGGTCGGCGACCACCTCGTCGACCGTTCCGCTGCGAACGACTGCGCCGCGGTGCATGATCGCCAGCCGGTCACACAGCGACTCGGCCTCGTCCAGGTAGTGCGTCGTCAGCATGATCGTCACGCCGGAGTTCTTCAGCTCCTGGATCAGATGCCATGTGTTGCGGCGACTTTCGGGATCGAGTCCGGTGGTCGGTTCGTCCAGGAACAGCACTCGTGGGCGGCTGATGATGGCGCACGCCAGATCCAGCCTGCGCTGCTCTCCGCCGGAGAGAAACTTGACCCGGGTATCGGCGCGGTCGGCCAGGTCGACGCGCCCCAGCACCTCGTCCGTCGGCAGCGGATTGCTGCAGGTGCCCGCCCACATGCGCAGGCTCTCCGCGGTGGTCAGATCCTGGGGCAGTCCGCCCTTCTGCAGCATGATGCCCAGCGACGGTCGGACCTTGCGGCGGTCGGACACCGGATCCATTCCCAGAATCCGCACCGTGCCCTCGCTCGGTCGTGAAAGTCCCTGAATCACTTCGAGAGTGGACGTCTTGCCGGCACCGTTGGTACCCAGTAGGCCGAACAGTTCGCCCTCTGCGACCTTCAGATCGAGCGCCTTCACGGCCTCGAAAGCGTTCTTGCCCGAACCGTAGCGGCGAGTCATGCCATTGACTTCGATGATGGTCATGATTGCTTCTCCCAGTGGCGGAGTCCGATGACGAACCGCACGCCCATGAAGGCGACGATGACGCCGAGTGCGACGAACGCCGGAAGCGACGTACCGACGATTGCGAACAGCACCGCGACGATCGCGATGCTGATGACGATGACGACGATCTCACGTGCCATCGTCGGAGCCGGCCCGAGCTCCATCAGATCGGTGAACAGGTTTCCTTCGTCTGGTTGCTTCATGACTACGAGTCTGCTGGGCCGGGATCACCGAAAACAGTGCAGCGCATCATCATCTGCAGTGACACCGTCACGGTCCGGCCATGACAAAAGTCATGTGCTTCTCGACAGCGCCCGGTATGCCGGGAGTTCGGGTATTTTCAGCACGTGAATCGCACCGAGCCGGTGAGCCCCGACCGTCGTACGCAGGTACGCGTCATTCTGGCGGGTTCGGTACCGAACCTGGTGCAGTGGTTCAACCTGTATCTCTACGCGACGTTCGCGCCGTACTTTCGGACCGAGTTCTTCGATCCGGCTTCGACCAATTCACTCGTGTACGTCTACGGACTCTTCGCATTGACCTTCGTCGTGCGCCCGCTCGGTTCGTGGCTGTTCGGCAGGCTCGCGGACGTGCGAGGCCGACAGTTCGCGCTCGTCGCTGCGGTCACGCTGATGTCGGCCGGGTCGGTCGCTCTGGCACTGACTCCCACCGTCCACGTGATCGGGGCCTGGGCTGCGGTGATCCTCGCGGTCGTGAGCATCGTGCAGGGCATCGCAACCGGCGGCGAGTACGCGGCGGCGACGGTGCTGCTCTCCGAATCGGGCACACGAGGGCATCGCGGGTTCTTCGCCTCCTTCCAGGCCGCGACGATCGTCGGCGGCCTCGTGCTCGCGCAGGCATGTCTGCTCGTACTCCTCGCGAGCACGGACCGCGCGGCGATCTCCGAATGGGGCTTTCGCCTCGCCTTCGCCGCGGGAGGCGCGGCGGGCCTCGCCTCGTTGTGGTGGGCTCGTGGACTCGATCGTGCGCCTCGTGAACCGGGAGCACCGCGCGCGGACCGAGACGCCACGATGAGGGCGCTGTTCCGCGATCGCTGGCGTCCGCTCGTCTGGGTGCTCTTGTTGACCGCAGGCGGGAGTGCCGCGTTCTACACCTACACCGTCACAGTGCCCTCTGTCGTTCGCGAGACGTTCTTCGCTGCGGACGGTGCCAGAGGAGAGCTCGTTGCGACCGGTCTCGTGTTCGCCGCTTTCGTGGTGTTGATGGTGCTGCAGCCGGTCGGCGGCGCACTGAGCGACCGCATCGGAAGAAAGCCGCTCCTCGTCGTATTCGGGGCACTGGGGATACCGGCGACCGGAGTGCTGGTGCTGGCCACCACGAAAGTGACATCACCGCCGGCGATCTTCGTCATCCTGGTGTGCGCGTTTTTCGTCCTCACGTGCTACCTGTCGGTGAACGGCATCGCCAAGGCCGAAGTGTTCCCCGCGCACATTCGTGCGCTGGGCGTCGGCTTCGGTTACGCCGTGGCGAACTCCCTCTTCGGAGGTACGGCACCGCTGATCTATCACGCCACCAGCGGTGGCGGCAGTGTCGAGTTCATCGCCTACGTGACGGTGCTGCTTTCGGTGACCCTGGGCGCGGCGCTCTGGATGCGCGGCGGCTCGGCCACCGCACTCGATGCGCCGAACAGGTAGGTCTAGAAACCCCAACCCATGACGGCCGGGCGCGCGGTTCCGAACGTCAGGTCCAATGCGTGCAGTGACGCGTCGTTGCGTGCGGTGAGGCGGTTGGCCGCGGCGAACAAGCGGGCTCGATGGGTGCCGAAGTAGATGCTCGCGAGCACGTCGATGTCGAGTTCGATGTCCGGTTCGGATTCCACCCGGGTGCAGGTGGCCCGGCCGTCGGTCACGGTGAGCGAATAGGTACCGCCCGCATCGAGGAAGGGATCTCGCACAGCGATGATCAACGAGGTGTCGAGAGCGTAGGTGCGTGCCTCGAGCGCTGCCTCGACGTGCATGATGCGGCCCCACAGTGCGTCGTGGTGTCCGGTGACCTTCGGCAGTCGGTTGTTGGTCAGCAGAAACGGCAGGGCTTCGTCTCGTGACTGTTGCACCTCGATGGTGTCGACCAGGTCGACACCGACGAGGATCTGCCACAGCGCGGCGTAGGCGGCATCGGTCACCGCGATGAATTCCTGTACCACCACCCGGCTCGGGTTGCGTCCGCGTCGGTAGGCGACGTAACCGTCGGGATGGACGATGAAGAACAGGGCCGTCAGTCCGCCGCGTCGGTTCTCTCGGTCGGCGAAGAACCGCTCCCAGCGGATCGGCGGCTTGGGCTGCGCGCCTGCGGTCTGCTGCTGCCAGCGGTGGTAGATGTCGGGGAGCAGTTCGGCGGCCTCGGCCGATTCGATCAGCCGCACACCGGTCGCCAGGGGAGCATCCTTGCGGAACTGCGCGAATCGACGGTCGATCGAGACGCTGATCTCCTCGGTTATCGGCCCGTAGCCGAAGCGTCCGTAGATCGTCGCCTCGCTGGCCGTGAGCAGGGACAGCGGTGCGCCTGCGTCGTTCAGAGCGCGGTGCTGCTGGGTGAACATCGATCGCAGGATGCCGCGTCGACGATGCGTCGGCGCAACCGACACCCAGGAGACTCCGGACGCCTCGACCTGCGCACCACCGGGAACGGTGACCGACATCGGGAAATGCATGGCCACACCCACCGGGGTCTCGCCGTCCCACGCCAGGTACACGTGCTCGGACTGGGTCAGGATCTGCGTCTCGGCCAGGTCCTCGGCGTTCTGGTGCTCGCCGAATGCGTGGGCGTCGAGCAGCGCGACGGCATCCCAGTCGTCGTCGGTGGCGGTGCGGATGGTGATCGATTCGTCGGTAGTCATCGCTCTTTACTTTTCCATACAGGAGTGGAGCCCGCGGAACGACCCGAAAAAACTGCCATACAGAGGGAAGCCTTCGCCGACGGACTGCGAGAAATGCCGGGTGACAAGATGAGCGGGTGGTTCATGTAATCGATGTCGACGACCCCTCCGACCCCCGGCTGGACGATTTTCGCGATCTCAACTCGTCGGATCGGCGGCCCGACCTGCCCGAGGGCAAGGGATTGGTGATCGCCGAGGGTGTGTTGGTTGCGCAGCGACTGCTGACCTCGCGCTTCCCGATGATCAGCCTGCTGGGCGTGGATCGACGGCTCGACGCGTTGCGCGACGATCTGGCGGATTCGGACGTCCCGTTCTATCGGACGTCCGCGGAGGTGATGGCCGAGGTCGTCGGGTTCCATCTCAATCGTGGTGTGCTGGCGGCGGCGAACAGGCCGCCTGCCCTCGATCTCGACGAGGTGTTGGCCGACGCGAAGACGGTGGCGATTCTCGAGGGCGTCAACGATCACGAGAATCTCGGGTCGATGTTCCGTAACGCGGCCGGCCTCGGCGTGGATGCCGTGCTGTTCGGGGCCGCGTGCGCGGATCCGCTCTATCGACGGTCGGTGCGGGTATCGATGGGGCATGTGCTGCGGGTGCCGTTCGCCAAGGTGCCCGAGTGGCCGCGCGGCCTCGATCGCGTTCGCGCGCATGGCTTTCAGCTGATCTCGCTCACGCCCAATCCCACGGCGGTGTCGCTGGGCACGGCGATGACGGGGGAGAAGGTCGCGTTGCTGCTCGGTGCCGAGGGCCCGGGTCTGACCGAACATGCCATGCGCGCCACGGACATTCGCGCGCGCATTCCGATGGCTCCCGGCACCGACTCACTCAATGTTGCGACGGCCGCTGCGATGGGGTTCTACGAACGTGTGCGCCTGACGTGACCGACCACGACCCGGACGTCCGATGGACCGGAATCCCGATCGCCGTGATCTCGGCGGCGCTCGTCGGGGTGGCACTGACGACCTTCGGTCTGGAGCTCGCCAGAATTCACCCGCTCCTCGCGATCGGTCTGAACATCATCGTCGTCGCGGGTGCAGCACCGACGGTCATGCGATGGCTCGCGATACCGGTGTGGCGCTGGGCCGTGTACGGAGCCGGTATCGGTTCCATGTTGAGTTTCGTGGCACTGGCGGCGCTGGCGTTCTGACCGTCGGTCTTCACAGTCGGTCTCCGACAGCGGGCACAGTTGCGCACTACCGGCGACATTCGGCGGAATCCCGTCGATCAGCGGTGGTTGCGTGCAACGGTGCCCACCCGAGCCACTATTTGCGCGAGAACCAACGCTTCTTCGGTCGCGGTGCCTGCTCGTCGGGGGCGTCGGGCATCGGTTCCTGTGCGCCACGGCCGTTGAAGCTTCGGTTCTGCTGGTTCGGTGGCGGTGGTTCTTGACCCGGGACGTACATCGTGAAGCCGCAGACCGGCAGCGTATTCGGATCGAACTCGTCCGCGTGTGGTGCGCCGGTGTAGCGGAATCCGAGCCACTCGGCGTTGGCTGCCTCGGCGAATTCCTGAGGGTGGAACGGCAGCGACTGCGGATCCGGCATCACTCCGGGCGGATAGATCAGCGGATGTTCACCGGCCCAGAACGATCGCTCCCACACCAGTGGCAGGCCTGCGTCCTCGTAGATGTACACCGGAGTGGCACTGAAGGATCGGCGGAATTCACCGCGTTCCCAGTACGCGAACGCACCCCAGGCGTGTTGGGGATCCGAGGCGACGAGGTAGGTGTGCTCGGACGCCAGCGGGCGAGTGAAGGATTCGGGAAGCGTCGACGGTGTGGGCACCGCGAGATTGGATCCGCAGACCACGGTGACGCCGGGGTAGCAACCGATGAAGACGTGATCGTCGTCCACGCCTGCCGAGGTCGATATCGGGCCCTGTCCGAGGGGCACTGCCGTCAGGTGGGGGTACAGACGTCCGACGAGTGCGGTCGCAGCGTTCCGGTCCGAGGTGGTGGCCTCTCGGAGTACAGAAATGGGATCCGGTGCGTCCACGTACCAGATGGTTGATGCTTTGGCCCCCACTGCCGGCACCTCTCTCTCCGTTACTTCCTGGGAAGCCTACGGTGTGAGCGTCGGCGGTTCGTCACCGCGCGGCACATCGGTCACAGCAGAACTCAGTTGTGACCGCTGCTGCGAACGCCGAGCAGGACGTCCTCCCACGACGGCATGGCCGGCTTGCCGCGCTTGTCCTTGCCGCTGGTGTGACCGGCTGCAGGCTTGGGTGCGGGCCTGGGCTCCCTGGTCACCGTCTCGCGTGGCTGTTCGGGCTCGGGAGTGGGCGCATCGTCCACCTCGACCTCGATGGTCTCGGCGTCGATCTCGCTGTCGGCGGTGGTGCCGTAGTACTCGTCGAAGCTCTGCTGCGAGGTCTCGTCGTCGGAGTCCTCGGCGGACGTCAGTGCGCGCACCGGTGCCAGACCGCGCAGTTGGCGTCCGAAGTCCGGATCGATCAGCTCGTGAGCAGTGTCGTCGAGCGGGCTGATGGTGCCGCCGTGGCCGTCGGGCAGGAACTGCCAGTGCGCCTTGTTGGTGGTGCGGCCCGCCTGCCACTTCAGCTGCGCGACCCACTTGTTGTCCTCGTCGCGCCAGGCGTCCCACGCCGCGTCGTCGAGATTGTGGCCGCGAGCGCGGAAAGCGAGGGTGACGATCTCGAGCAGGGTCTGCACGGCCGGGCCGTCGTGGCGCAGCGGATGACCGGCCTGAGCCATCGACGCGGCCTGCGAGCGTTCGAGCAACACCGGGTGAGCGAACACCTCGACGCGACTGATGGCCATTCCGGAGTCGGCGGCAACCTGTTCGATGGTCGCTCCGCTGCGGATACGGGCCTGAATTTCCTTGGGCCGAAGCAAGCTGTCCATTTCGATCTCAATCTGTCCTAGTCGAGCGATGTCGCCGCGTGAGGCCGCGCGGAGCTTGTCGTCGGCTGGAAGCCGGAATCTGTCGCCGGTCTTGGGATCTGCGCACACGACGAACTTTCCGTCGGCCTCGAGACCCACCACACGTAAGTCCCGCACCTTGACCTCCTCATCGCGCCGGCTCGCGATACCGTCGAATTCGAGCCTAGTTCACCTGCCGTATTCGGCGGGTGTCCGACACGCATCGCTTCTGCCGACGATCGTTTCCCTATCAGAGGGTAGACAGCTGCGGGCTCGGCTGCACCCATTCGGTCGATGTTCCGTCAATTGTCCTGTGGGACAACGTCGATGCATCGACGCGACGGTACAGTGCGCCCAGGCCGAAGCCGATGCTCAGGGCAATCGCGTGCCCGACGGCAGTGAAGGTCGGGTCCGATACCCCACTGATCGTGACGACGCCGATCCACAGTGCGGCCCAGCCCGCACACCACGGCATCGGCAGGTACCTGATCCACGATCCGGCCACCGCTGCTGCTGCGTAGCTGACACCGACGTCGACGGCCATCGCCAGTGAGTCCGCGAGCCAGTCGTTGTGAATGCCGATGAGCAGGCCGACGGCCACCAGTGCCGTCGCACCGATGTGTCCCGCGCTGAAGGTGACGAGAAAGCGTCGCCAACCGGAGATCCATTCGGCGACGGCGAACAGCAGTGCAACCGCGGCCAACCACAACCAGTTCACCCGTCCTTCGGTGAGAAAGACGCTCGTGACGAGGGTTGCGAGGTGGCCGTCGCCCAGATTGTGCAGATTGGTGCTCGCCGCGTGCAGCACGTGCCAGCGATCGTGCGGTCCGATCCGACCCAGTGCGACGGTGCCCGCCACCGCAAGAGCGATGTACAGCAGGGTCACGCGAATGCGCAGCGCGAATGTCAGGAGCCTGTACACACGAGCGCTCCCTCCGAGGTCGTTACGCTTGCTTACTTGATAGCAAGTGTAGGCCGCGAAGGGAGCGCCGTAGTTGTGAGCTTGCTGGGAATGGTCGTTCCGCAGGCTCCACTCCTGCCCTGCTGATCAGCTCAGAGTCGACACGACCCAGTCGATGCTCTTGGTCAGTGCGATGATGTCGTCCGGCTCGATGGCCGGGAACATGCCGACGCGCAGCTGGTTGCGGCCGAGCTTGCGGTACGGCTCGGTGTCGACGACGCCGTTGGCGCGCAGGATCTTCGCAACCTGGGCTGCGTCGACCTTCTCGTCGAAGTCGATGGTGCCGACGACCTGGCTGCGGTGATCCGGGTTCGTCACGAACGGCGTTGCGAATTCGCTCTTCTCGGCCCAGTCGTACAGACGTGAGGACGAATCGGCGGTGCGCTTGGTGGCCCAATCGAGGCCGCCCTGCGCGTTGAGCCACTCGATCTGGTCCGCGAACATCAGCAGGGTCGCCACGGCCGGGGTGTTGTACGTCTGGTTCTTGCTGCTGTTGTCGACGGCGATCGGCAGCGACAGGAAGTCCGGGACCCATCGATCCGTGGCAGCGATCTCGCTGACGCGCTCGAGTGCGGCCGGGCTCATCAGCGCCACCCACAGGCCACCGTCGGCGGCGAAGCACTTCTGCGGCGCGAAGTAGTAGACGTCCGAGTCGGCGACGTTCACCGGCAGACCGCCGGCACCGGAGGTGGCGTCGATCGCGATGAGGGCGTTCTCGGAGCCGGCCGGACGGCTGACCGGGATGGCCACGCCCGTCGAGGTCTCGTTGTGCGCCCAACCGATGAGGTCGACGGACGGGTCGGAGGTGGGCTCGGGCGCGCTGCCCGGCTCGGCCTTGACGACGATGGGATCACCGATGAACGGATTGTTCTTGGCCACCGACGCGAACTTCGAGCTGAACTCGCCGTTGGTCAGGTGCAGCGACTTCTCGCGAATGAGGCCGAAGGCAGCAGCGTCCCAGAACGCGGTGGTGCCACCGTTGCCGAGGACGACCTCGTAGCCCTCGGGCAGTGAGAACAGATCCTTCAGGCCACTGCGCACGCGTCCGACGACGTCCTTGACGGGCTTCTGACGGTGGCTGGTGCCGAACACGGAAGCGCCGACGTCGACCAGGGACTGCAGCTGCTCGGGGCGAACCTTGGACGGGCCACACCCGAAGCGTCCGTCGGCGGGCAGGAGATCGGCGGGAATGATCGGCAAATCGGCCATGGAGTAGCGCGTCCTAGCGTCGATGGAATATGGCACTCACAGGCTAGTCGGGTGCCATGACACCGTCGACTACCGGATCAGGTCCCAGCCGTCGACGGACTCGGGGCTGCGGGGTTCGGGGCCGGTGTAGAGGGCAGCCGGCCGGACGAGCTTGCCCAGGCGCTTCTGCTCCAGGATGTGCGCGCACCAGCCCGCGGTACGTCCACAGGTGAACATGGCGGGCATCATGTGCGCGGGTACCTCGGCGAAGTCGAGGATCACCGCGGCCCAGAACTCGACGTTGGTCTCGATGGCGCGGTCGGGGCGGCGCTCGCGCAGTTCGGTCAACGCTGCCTGCTCGAGCGCGGCGGCAACCTCGTAGCGCGGTGCGTTCAGCCTCTTGGCGGTGGCGCGCAGAACACGGGCTCGGGGGTCCTCGGCGCGGTAGACGCGGTGTCCGAAGCCCATGAGCTTCTCTTTGCGGTCCAGGATGCCGGTGATGAGAGCGCGTGCGTCACCGGTTCTCTCGACCTCCTCGATCATCGGCAGGACGCGAGCGGGCGCGCCGCCGTGCAGGGGCCCGGACATCGCACCGATGGCACCCGAGAGGCAGGCGGCGACGTCGGCTCCGGTGGAGGCGATGACGCGGGCAGTGAACGTCGAGGCGTTCATGCCGTGTTCGGCGGCCGAGACCCAGTATGCGTCGATGGCGGCGACGTGGGCGGGATCCGGTTCGCCCTTCCAGCGGACCATGAAGCGTTCGGTCACGGTGGCGGCCTGATCGATGCGGCTCTGCGGTACAGCGGGCTGGTAGATGCCGCGAGCGGACTGAGCGACGTAGGACAGAGCCATCACCGAGGCGCGAGCGAGATTGTCGCGGGCGGTGGAGTCGTCGATGTCGAGCAGCGGCTGATAGCCCCAGATGGGCGCCAGCATCGCCAGTCCGGCTTGGACGTCGACGCGCACGTCGCCGGTGTGGATCGGCAGAGGGAACGGTTCGGCCGGTGGAAGTCCTCGACCGAACTCGCCGTCGACGAGCAGTGCCCAGGCATCACCGAAGGTGACGTTCTGAGCGACGAGTTCTTCGATGTCGACGCCGCGATACCGCAGTGCGCCACCGTCCTTGTCGGGCTCGGCGATGTCGGAGGTGAACGCGACGACACCTTCGAGGCCGGAGACGAAATCCTCGGGAACTCGTTGAACAGCCATGGCCTGTGGACTCCCTCGTCGCAACTGCACCCGGCTCTGCGCCGCATCCGGGCGTACTTCGTCAGAACCATAGCCGGGATCTACGCGGGAGTAGCGTCTGGGCTTGTGTCTGCAGATGAACAGCGCCTGGCGAACATGCGGGTGGACTATGGAGAGCCCGAGGACCTCGACGTCGATGCTCTGGCGGACGGGTGGTGTTCGCTGGCGCAGCAGTGGTTGTCCGACGCGATAGCCGCGAATCTGCCCGAGCCCAACGCCATCGTGTTGGGGACGGTCGACGGTGCGGGTAGACCCGCCACCCGCACCGTGTTGTGCAAGGACTTCGACGCGGACGGAATGGTGTTCTACACCAACTACGACTCCGACAAGGGCCGTGCGCTCACCGCGACGCCGTATGCGTCGATCACGTTCCCGTGGATCGGAATTGCCCGTCAGCTCACCGTTCGCGGCCCGGTGGTCAGGGTCGACGCCGAGACGACCGAAACCTATTGGCGCACTCGGCCCCGCGGCTCCCAGCTGGGGGCATGGGCGTCCGAGCAGTCGCGGCCCATCGGCTCGCGGGAGGATCTGGCTGCGCGACTGGCCGAGGTCACCGCGACGTTCGACGGCATCGAGGTGCCGGTTCCGCCGAACTGGGGCGGTTTTCGCGTCGAACCGGAGACGGTCGAATTCTGGCAGGGCCGAACGAGCCGCATGCACAACCGAATTCGCCTGACGGTGGCAAGCGGTGTGATCGAGCGTCTGCAGCCGTGAGCGGATTGCGCGGCATTCTTGCCGATACGACTCCGCTGAGGACCCCCGCTTACAAGCGGCTGTGGGTGGCGAACATCGTCACCGTCATCGGGGCGCAGCTGTCCATCGTCGCTGTGCCGCAACAGGTTTTCCAGATCACGCTGAGTTCGGCCTATGTGGGTCTGACCGGTGTCTTCGCGTTGGTGCCGCTGATCGTGTTCGGTCTGTGGGGCGGAGCGCTGGCCGATGTGATGGACCGCCGCACGCTGTTGATGATCACCACCTGCGGTCTGATCGGTACCTCCGCGCTGTTCTGGTTGCAGGCGTTCCTCGACCTGAACAACGTGTGGATCATCCTGGTGCTGTTGGCCGTTCAGCAAGCCTTCTTCGCGGTGAATCAACCGACGCGCAGCGCGATCCTGCCCAGAATTCTGCCCGGCGATCAGCTGCCCGCGGCGAACTCGCTGAACATGACGGTGATGAACTTCGGTGCCATCGCGGGTCCGCTCAGTGCCGGCATCCTGATCTATTACATCGGGCTCGAGACGCTCTATCTGATCGACACCATCGCGTTGTTCGCGACACTGTGGGCGGTGATCCGGCTACCGGGAATTCCGCCGGCCACGTCAGGTCAGCGCGCCGGATTGCGTTCGGTATTCGAAGGTTTCGCGTACCTCGCCACGCAGAAGGTGCTGCTGGCATCGTTCGTCGTCGACATCATTGCCATGGTGTTCGGCATGCCCCGCGCGCTGTTCCCACAGATCGCACACGAGAGCTTCGGCGATCCGGCGTCGGGCGGGCCGGTGCTGGGCATGCTGTTCGCGGCGATGTCCGCGGGCGCGGTACTCGGCGGAGTGTTCTCCGGTTGGCTTCCTCGAGTGCGCAGGCAAGGCCTGGCGGTGCTGATCTGCATCGTCGTGTGGGGCGTGGCGATGATCGGCTTCGGTCTCGCCGTCGGCGCGGCCACCGACGGGGCCACCACCGTCGCCCTGTGGTTCGCGTTGGCGTTCCTGGCCCTCGGCGGCGGAGCCGACATGATCTCGGCGGCCTTCCGCAGCACGATGCTGCAGCAGGTCGCCACCGACGAGATGCGTGGCCGGCTACAGGGTGTCTTCATCGTCGTGGTTGCCGGAGGCCCGCGCGTCGGCGACGTCCTGCACGGCGCCGCAGCGGCGTCGGTGGGGACGGCGGCCGCCGCGGCGGGCGGCGGCGTGCTGGTCGTCATCGGTGTCTCGATCGCCGCGTTGGCTCTTCCGGCATTCATCCGATACCGAGTGGGTGCGGTGGTAAAGAATGGCACTCATGGCTGACGCACAGACCTACTCGTTGACGAGCGGTAAGTATCGGGCAGACATCGCTGCCCACGGGGCGGGCCTACGGGTTCTCGAGTACGACGGCGCACCGCTCACCGAGACCTGGGAGGCAGGCTCCAAGCCGCCGCTGTCGGCGGGGCTGGTGTTGGCCCCGTGGCCCAATCGGACGGCCGACGGAACGTTCACGTTCGAAGGCGTCGAGCATCGGATGGAGATCAGCGAGCCTTCGCGCAACAACGCCAGTCACGGTTTCGTCCGGCGGGTGGAGTGGACCCTGAACGAGCACACCGACTCTCGCGTCGAACAGAGCGTGGACGTCGGGACGCATCAGGGCTGGCCGTTCTCGGTGACGGTGACCGTGGCGCACGAGCTGTCGGCGGACGGTCTCACCGTCACCGCGTCGGCGAAGAACACCGGTGATTCACCCGCGCCGTACGGGATGGGTTTTCACACGTTCGTCAGGGTGGGAGACGTGCCGCTCGACGAGTGCACGCTCGAGCTCTCGGCCGGTACGCGGCTGCCGCTCGACTCGGTGCGCAATCTGCCCGTGGGCAATTCGGTGCCGACTGCCGATACCGAGTACGACTTCCGGCAGCCGCGGACGCTGCAGGGCGTGCAGCTCGACACCCCGTTCAGCGCGTCGCTACCCGAGGCCGACGGCCGAGCGAGCCATGTTCTTCGCGGTCCCGACGGCACCGCGACGGTGCTGTGGACCGACAGCAGCTTCGGTTGGGTGCAGGTGTTCACCGCCGATCCCGCCAACGATCAGGCCTATCCCGATCGAGGGCGGGCGCTGGCGATCGAGCCGATGACCTGCCCACCCGATGCGTTGAATTCCGAGATCGATCTGATCGTGCTGGATCCGGGGCAATCCTGGTCGGGCACCTGGGGAATGAGGTACGAGAAGTGACCATTCTGGTGTGCGGCGAGGCGTTGGTCGACCTGGTTCCGGTGCACGAGGGCCCGCTGCTCTCGCCCAAACTCGGCGGCGGACCGTTCAATGTCGCCGTCGCGATCGGTCGACTTGGTTCGCCCGTCGCGTATCTCTCGCGGATCTCCCGCGACCCGTTCGGTGAGCAGATCCTGGCGAGCCTGCGCGATGCGGGAGTGGACACCACGTGGGTGCAGCGCGGCGACGAGCCGACGACGTTGGCGATGACCACGCTCGCCGAGGACGGCAGCGCCGAGTACTCGTTCTACGCCGACGGCACAGCCGACCGCCTCGTCGCCGATCCCGGCGATCTGCCCGACGAGATCAGCGTGCTCTCGTTCGGCACACTGTCGCTGCTGTACGAGCCCGGCGCGTCGATGTACGCGGGCCTGCTGCACCGGGCCCGGGCGGCGGGCAAGCTCACGATGCTCGACCCGAACATTCGGCCCGCTGCGATCGACAGCACCAGCGGAGACATCACGGCCGACGGGTTTCGCGACCGATTCCGTTCGTGGCTGCCCAGCATCGACATTCTCAAGGTGTCCGAGGACGACTCGTTCTGGTTGGGCCTCGGAACGCAGGGGACCACCGTCGACGACTGGCTCGCGGCAGGGGTCACCGCGGTGGTCATGACCCGCGGCGGCGACGGCATCTCGGTCTTCACCGCATCCGAGGAAATCACGGTCCCCGGTGTCGCGGTCGACGTCGTGGACACGATCGGCGCTGGTGACACCGTGCACGGAGCTCTGCTCAGCTTTCTGCAGAAGGAGACCATTATCACATCGAACGCGGTGAAAGAGATGAGCAAGGAAGATTGGCGAGAAGCGCTCGAGTTCGCCGCGAAAGCAGCGGCGATCACGGTTTCTCGACCCGGTGCCGACCCTCCCTGGGCGTCCGAGGCGTCGAGAGACTAGTTTCACTATCGACGTTAGAACTGTCCGCTTCAAGTACGTGTCCGTTACACGAGTTCGAGAGGGACCATTCGTGCCCGCTGAGAATGATGCCAAAGCCACCCTCACCTATCCCGGTGGCGAATACTCCATGTCGATTGCCGAGGCCTCCGAGGGCAACAACGGCATCGAGCTGGGGAAGTTGCTGGCCACCACCGGCTACACGACGTTGGACGGCGGGTTCGTCAACACCGCGTCGACCAAGTCGGCCATCACCTACATCGACGGTGACGCAGGCATCCTGCGCTACCGCGGTTACCCGATCGAACAGCTCGCGGGCAAGTCTTCGTTCATCGAGGTCAGCTACCTGCTGATCTACGGTGAGCTGCCGTCCGAGGATCAGCTCGAGAAGTTCACCGACAAGATCCGTCGGCACACTCTGCTGCACGAGGACCTCAAGCGGTTCTTCGACGGCTTCCCGCGTAACGCGCACCCGATGCCGGTGCTGTCGAGTGCCGTCAACGCGCTGTCGGCGTACTACCAGGATTCGCTCGACCCCAACGACCCGGAGCAGGTCGAGCTCTCGACCATCCGCTTGCTGGCCAAGCTGCCGACCATCGCGGCGTACGCCTACAAGAAGTCCGTCGGTCAGCCGTTCCTGTACCCGGACAACTCCAAGAGCCTGGTCGAGAACTTCCTGCGCCTGACGTTCGGCTTCCCGGCCGAGCCGTACGAGGTCGATCCCGAGATCGTCAAGGCTCTCGACATGCTGCTCATCCTGCATGCCGATCACGAGCAGAACTGCTCGACGTCGACGGTGCGTCTCGTCGGATCCTCGCAGGCAAACCTGTTCACCTCGATCTCCGGCGGCATCAACGCGCTGTGGGGCCCGCTGCACGGCGGAGCCAACCAAGCCGTGCTCGAGATGCTGGACAAGATCAAGGCCGAGGGCGGCGACGCAACGGACTTCCTGCGTCGCGTCAAGAACAAGGAAGACGGCGTCAAGCTCATGGGCTTCGGACACCGTGTGTACAAGAACTTCGACCCGCGCGCGACGCTGGTCAAGGAGACCGCGCACACGATCCTCGGCAAGCTCGGCAACGGCGACGAACTGCTCGAAATTGCCCTCAAGCTCGAGGAGACCGCGCTGACCGACGATTACTTCGTCGAGCGCAAGCTGTACCCCAACGTGGACTTCTACACCGGCTTGATCTACCGCGCGATGGGCTTCCCGCCGCGCATGTTCACGGTGCTGTTCGCGATGGGCCGTCTCCCGGGCTGGATCGCGCACTGGCGCGAGCAGAACGAGGACACGACCGGCAAGATCGGCCGTCCGCGCCAGATCTACACCGGCTACACCGAGCGCGCCTACCAGGACGTCAGTTCCCGCTAGATCTCGCTGCACGACAACGCCGCCGACTCCCTTGGGGAGCCGGCGGCGTTGTTGTGTCCGGCTGCGCCGAGTTCGCAGTTACGTAGGTCAAATGGCCGTTTTCGGCTGCACAACTGCGAACTCGAAGTTGTGGACGAATTTCGGCCGAAAGGCATCCATAACTTCGAGTTCGCGCAACCGTCAGGCGTCGAAATACTTGCGGTTCTTCAACACCGGCAGAGTTTTGCGTACGGCGTCGACGAGTTCAGTGTGGATGTCGATCGTCAGCATGCCGGGCGTCGCGTCGAGTTGCCCGAGGATCTCGCCGGTGGGGGAGCAGACGATGCTGTGTCCCACGCCCAACGGTGCATTGCCCTCGGCGGCAGCGGGTTCGGCTTGGTCGCAGGCCGCGACGAACGTCGTCGAGTCCAGGGCACGTGCCCGCGCGAGCAGGGTCCACTGCTCCACTTTGCCGTCGCCCGATCCCCACGACGCCGGGACGACGACGACTTCCGCGCCGAGATCACCGAGTTTCTGGAACAGTGCCGGGAATCGAATGTCGTAACAGGTGGCGAAGCCGACCCGAACGCCGGCGATGTCCACCACGAGAGGGTCCGAACCCGGTGCAACTGTGTCGGATTCGGCGAATCCGAACGCATCGAACAGGTGGATCTTGTCGTAGCTCGCGTCGATACCGGGCCCGGTGACGAGCAATGTGTTCGTGACCCTTTCGTCGGCGGCGGGGGTGAACATTCCGGCGACGACGGTGATGCCCACGTCGGACGCTATGGTGCGCACCGCGTTCGCCCATTCACCGTCCAGGGGCTGCGCGAACTTTCGGATGGGTCCGCCGAAGCATCGCATCGTCGCCTCCGGAAACACGACGAGATCCGATCCCGCATGCGCTGCGGCACGGGTGTGGGTGGCGATGAGTTCGAGGTTCTCGGCGGGCTGTTGGCCGCTGGTGATCTGGGCGAGGCTGATGCGGATGGACGAGCTCACGGTGTGACTCCTGGTTTCGTCGGAGGAAGACAGGTATACATATCGTATGCAGCCGCTGTCGGGGAGGGAGAAGGCGTACCAGTACGTGCGCGATCAGGTGTTGTCCTCACCGGCCGCCACCGGCACTTTTCTGAACGAGCAGGAACTTGCGACGCAGATCGGAGTATCCCGTACCCCGGTTCGTGAAGCGTTGCTGATGTTGCAGTCCGAGGGTCTGGTCGAGATGGTGCCCAAGCGGGGCGCGCACGTGCCGGCGATGTCCGGACGCCAGATCGCCGAACTGATGGATCTGCGCGGAGTTCTCGAGCGGCACGCGGCCACCCGTGCGCTGCGAGCCGGTGACGCGCCGATCACGCAGATGCGGCACGCGTTGACGCAGCAGGAACTGCTGATGAACTCCGACGACGCAGATGCACCCAAGCAGTTCATCGACTGGGACGGCACGTTCCATCAGAGTTTGATCGATTCGGCGGGAAGCGATCTGCTCTCGCGCACGTACGCCGGACTGCGGGCTCGCCAGCTTCGGGTCGGGTTGAGCGCGTTGTTCACCGCGGCGAACCGTCAGCACCGGGTGTGCGCCGAGCACCAGGCCATCATCGACGCACTCGGTGCGGGCGACGAGGACCTGGTGCACGCGAAGATCGACGCTCACCTCGAGGTCACACTTCAGACTCTGCTGCGCGCGTAGCCTTTTCGCGCTCCTGGCCCAGCAGCACGTAGTGCTCGTCCTCGGTGGGGTCGGGGTTGCGACCGAGTGCGAGACCGACGAGTGTCACGGCACCGACGATCACGATGTATCCCGCGATCGGCACCCAGCTGTCCGTTCTGTCCAGCAGGTAGACGAAGATCAGCGGTGCCATTGCGCCACCGAACACACCGGCGATCGTGTACGCCAACGAGCTGCCGGTGGACCGCAGTGGCACGCTGAACTGTTCGGTGACGAACGCAGCCTGCGGTCCGTACATGAACGAGTGGAACGCCAGTCCCACAACGACACCCAGGATCAGCAGCGGCAGAGATCCGCCGCCGATGACGAGGAAGAAGATGGCGCTCCAGGCCACACCGCCCACAGCGGCGACGCCGTAGACGAGGCGTCGGTTGATGCGATCGGACACGGCTCCGGCGAGCGGAATCAGGCCGAGCTGGCAGGCGGAGCCGACCAGAATGGCGGTGAGTACCTCGCTGCGCTCGAAGCCCAGTTTCTGCGTGCCGTAGGTGATCGAGAAGACCGTGAACAGTGCGTAGATGACGTCGGGTGCGACGCGGGACATGATGCCTGCCACCAGTGGTCGCAGTTCGGTCTTGAACACTTCGCTGATCGGGGCTTCCGATCGATCGCCGCTTTCCTGAAGTGCCTTGAACACCGGGGTGTCCTCGAGCTTCAAGCGGATCCACAGACCGAATCCGACGAGTACGGCCGAGAAGAGGAACGCCACTCGCCATCCCCAGGACTCGAACTGCTGGTCGGTCAGTGACAGAGTCAGTATCGCGAGTGCGCCGTTGGCGAGCAGGTTGCCTGCCGGTGGTCCGATCTGCGCGGCGGACGACCAGAAGCCGCGCTTGCGTGGATCGCCGTATTCGCTGGAGAGCAGAACCGCGCCGCCCCACTCTCCGCCGACGGCAACACCCTGGCAGAACCTCATGGTGACGAGGATGATCGGGGCTGCGATGCCGATCGTGTCGTATCCGGGGATCAGGCCGATGGCGAACGTGGTGACGCCGATCAGCATCAGCGTGATGACGAGTAGTTGCTTGCGGCCGATGACATCGCCGAGGCGCCCGAAGACGAATCCACCGACCGGTCGGGCGACGTACCCGACGGCGTAGGTGGAAAAGGCCAGCAGTGTCCCGGTCAGCGGATCGCTGTCCGGGAAGAAGACCAGAGGGAACACCAGCGCCGCGGCGGCCGAGTAGACGGCGAAGTCGTACCACTCCAATGCCGTTCCGGTCAGGCTGGCCGCGAAGGCCTTGGCCAGGCCCTTTCTATCCACCGAAACAGGTTCGGTCATGACGACTCCTTCGTGTGCCTGGGATCACTCTATCCGTTGTACGTGCTCCATACTTGCTGTATACAAGACGTATGCGCAAGGCTTTCGGCGTATCGGAAACAGAAAATTTACGAGGAGAGGGTCCTTACTGATGCTCACGTTCACGCTGCCCGACGGCTCGACCGAATCGCTCGAGGTGACCGCCCTGCTCAATGCGGGATATGCCGGACGCAACCAGGACGAGGTGGCGTCGCACATCGCGGAGCTGGCCGAACTGGGTGTCCCGGCTCCGACGGTGACCCCGGCGCTGTACCCCATCTCGCCGTATCTGGCGCAGCAGACCGATTCCGTCTCTGTCCAACACGGTCGCACGTCGGGCGAGGCGGAGTGGGCTCTGGTGATCCTCGGTGACACGATCGACGACGTGCTGCTCACCGTGGCGTGCGATCACACCGACCGTGACCTGGAAGTTCACAGCGTCGCGTGGAGCAAGAACGCCGCTCCCGACGTGCTGGGCACCGGCGCGTGGCGGTTGTCCGAGGTGGCCGATCGACTCGACGAGATCACGTTGACCGCGTGGGCCGACGGCACACTCATCCAGACCGGAACGCTCGGTGATCTTCTCGCGCCGCAGTACTGGCTCGACGTGCTCACCGAACGTGGCTTGTTCTCGCGTGGAACGGTTTTGATCTCGGGCACCATCTCGATGCACCACGGGGTGAATCAGTTCTCCGACGCCTGGAAGGTCGAGATGACCGACCCCGCCACCGGCAATACTCTGACCTGCGAATACAAGACGATGTTGATGCCAGCTCCGATCGGCTGAGCGTCACGACGTATGGTCGAAGCGGTATATGCCCAGAGATAGACAGCCGGCGTCGGCGGGCCGGCATCAACCGCAGGAGACTTCAGTGACGAAGCCAGTGATCGAATTTCAGGCCGGACCGGCGCCCTTGGACCTGGTGACGGTCGACCTCGTCGAGGGTGACGGCGCAGAGGCAGTGGCCGGTGGCACCGTCGAGGTGCACTACGTCGGCGTCGAGTTCGATTCGGGAGAAGAGTTCGACTCCTCCTGGAACCGCGGCGAGTCCATCCAGTTCCCGCTGCGCGGACTGATCCAGGGCTGGCAGGACGGCATTCCCGGAATGAAGGTCGGCGGACGTCGTCAGCTCACCATTCCGCCGGAGCTCGCCTACGGTCCCGCCGGTGCAGGACACCGTCTTTCCGGCAAGACCCTCGTGTTCGTCATCGATCTGCTCGACGTCAAATAACTGCAGGGCCGCCAACGGCGTTGCGTACCCGCTCGGCTTCGCGGGTTGCCGCGGGATTGGCAGTTCCCTCTCGGGAACCCGCGAGCTTGGCGTGAATGTGCCCGGCTACCGTCACCGGTTCGTACCGGGCCAGGTCACCGGGCTCGATGCACGACGGCAGTGGCGCGATCACCGCGTCGAGGTTGCCGTCGTGGAAGAACGCGGCAGATCGCCTGCGCTGGATCGTCCCGTCGGTGATCGGCGGACGGACCCGATGCAGCGTCGACATCCAGCGATCGTTGGTCAGTCGGGCCGTCAGATCTCCCAGGTTCACCAACATGGCTCCGTCGGCGGGTTGCACGTCGTGCCACCGTCGGTCGGTTCCGAGAACCTGCAGGCCGGGCACTCGATCGGCCCACAGCACCGTCACCAATCCGTAGTCGGTGTGTTCGCTCATCCCGGTGAGCTCGGCGTCCGGCACATGCATGCCGGGTTCGAGCGCGTAGTTGTTCATCCGCAGGGTGTCGAGCGATCGACCGGTGATGTCGGAGAACGTATTCGGTGACACGCCGAGTGCGTCGGCGAACACTGTGGTCAGCGTCCGGGCCACGCGTGCTGCCTCGGCGAAATACTCGTCGACGGCGCGCTGGAACTCCGAGGAGTCGGGCCAGGTGTTCGGTTCTCCGGTGCCGACGTTGAAGGCCTCGAAGTAATCGTTCATGCCCGACGCCGATTCGACTCCCAGGCTCAGGCTCAGCGATTCGCTCTTCGGAGCGGTGTATCCCCGATTCACTTCGGGTGGGCAGATGTAGGTTCGCTTCTTCGCCAGGTCGAGTCCGAAGAACGAATCCATCGCCGACGCGAGTCCGGCCACGGTGTCCTCGGGAATGCCGTGCCCGAGAATCTGCATGAAACCGACTGTGCTGCAGGCATAGTCGACGTCCGCCGCGACGCTGCGTCGGGCAGTCCCGTCGCCTGCCGCGGTGGCGTCACCCAGAACGTACGGCGAGATGTCGATGGTGGGGACGAAGAAATCCGACAACGTGTGCATGGGTACATGATCCACGGCTCGGGTGGGCCCGCAGGTTTCTCCCGCGTAAAGACTGCCGAACTTCAGCTGTCCTGCAGCTCGAGCACCAATCGGGCACCGCCGAGCGGGCTGTCGGTGAACCAGGCCCGCCCACCGTGCAATTGGGCTTGCTGCGCCACCAATGCCAGGCCGAGCCCGGAGCCGCCCTTGGCGGCTCGGGTGCCGCGCTCGAACCGGCCGAACACCGTCTCGCGTTCCTCGACGGGAACGCCGGATCCGTTGTCGTCGAGCAGGACACGTACCGTCTCGCCCTCGCGCTCGGCGGTGATGACGATCGACGTCGCGTTGCCGTGTCGAACGGCGTTGCCGATCACGTTGTCGACTGCCAGCCGAAGACCGGTCGGCAGTGCGCGCATCGTGATCTCGGAGTCGGCGGCGTACTCCACGCGTATGTCGAGTCCCGGATGCAGTCGTTGCGCATCCTGGGCTGCGACGTCGCAGACGTCGATGATGTCGGTCTCGACTCTGTCGCCCTCACTGGACAATTCGCCCGACGCGAGTCGTTCCAGGGCGGTCAGCGTCGTCTCCACTCGACCCTGCGTCCGCTCGAGATCTCCCAGAATCTCCTGCTGCTGCGACGGCTCGAGGTCGAGAGTTCTGAGCACCTCGATGTCGGTGCGCATCGCAGTCAGTGGGGTCCGCAGCTCGTGTGCGGAGACGGCCGCGAAGTCGCGTGCGGTGTCGAGCGCGGCATTGGTGCGGTCCTGTGCTTCGTTCAGTCTGGTCAACATGCCGCCGATGGCGACCGCGAGAGCATCGGCTTCGGTGACACCGGTGCGGGTTTCGGGCGCGGTCGGTGGTTGCGCGCTGACCTGCCGGGTCAACGTCACCAACGGTTTGACGGCTCTGCCACCGAAGAGCCAGCCCAGGCCGGTGGACACTGCGATCGCGGCGAGTCCGAGCAGAATCACTTGCCGCTGCTGTTCGTCGGTGACCTGTTGCGCCTCGATGGCAGGCACGCCGATGGAAATCGAGATGGACGACACGGCGGTCGAAACGGCGGTGTAGACCCGGAAGCGTTGCCCGTCGACGTCGACGGTCTGCGACCCGGTCTCGAGCGCGGGCAGCCGTGTCGGAGTGGATGCGACGACGATGTCGCCACTGCGAATGGTGACGGCGAACGCGCCGGAGAGCTGATCGAGGAACGCCTCCAGCGTCGTCGAGGTCGGGATCAGCACCTGAGATGCCGTCGTCAGCCGCTCGTCGAGCTGGTTGACGTTGTTGCGCGAAATAGCGACCGAGGTGACCACCGAGAGTGCGGCGACAACGAGGGTGGCACCGAGGGTCGTAGCGGCGGCCACGCGGGCGCGCAGAGAGAAGCTCATGCGGCGTCCCGGACGACGAAGCCGACTCCGCGAACCGTGTGGAGGATGCGCGGCGACCCGTCGGCCTCGAGTTTGCGTCGCAGATATCCGACGAACACGTCCACGACGTTGGTGTCGGCGACGAAGTCGTAGCCCCACACCAGCTCGAGCAGTCGTTCACGCGTGAGGACGACGCCCTTGTTGCGGGCCAGAATCGCGAGCAACTCGAACTCGCGTTTGGTCAGATCGATGTCGGCTCCGCCGCGGTGGACGCGGTAGCCCGGGATGTCCACCACCAGGGTTCCGATGGCGACAGCCGTGTTCGGTGTACCCGAATCTGCAACCGGCACAACCGGACCGGTGCCGCGGCGACGCAGCATGGCACGAATCCGTGCGACCAGCTCGGCCAGCACGAACGGTTTGGTGAGGTAGTCGTCGGCACCGGATTCGAGCCCGGCGATGCGATCGTCCACCGAGCTGCGGGCACTGAGCACGCAGATCGGGATGTCGTTTCCCATGGCGCGCAATGCGGTCACCACGCTCGCGCCGTCGAGCACCGGCATGTTGATGTCGAGCACGATGGCGTCGGGCATCGATCGTGACACCACGCCGAGCGCCTCCGCGCCGTCGGATGCGGTGATGACGGTGAACCCGGACAGGCGCAGTCCGCGTTGCAGCGACGACAGCACGTCGACATCGTCGTCGACGACGAGGACGGTGGCGGGGGCACTCGACGATTCGGTCACCGTTCCAATGCTATGCAACCCAGCTGTCGACGGTGCTTCGGCGTTCTGCAGGCGTCTTGGCGAAGAACTCCTCGAGAGCACTGCGGCGGCCGGTGTCGGCATCGAGTGACCAGGCGAGTGCAGGTGCCTTGGCGTAGAGCTGCTCGTAGTACTTCTCGAAGGTGCAGGTGCTGTCCACCAGGGAAAGAGCGCCGGGGAAGGGGCGTGTGTTCGTCATGGTGTTCTCCTTTTCTCTTCTGTGTTTCCCAAGGTAGAGCCCCATGTTGCGGCCATGGTGAGCCATCGTTGGCGGTTCTCTGAGAGTTCGGCTGAGAGCGGGCTGTGATTGCCGACCGCGTCGGTGGGTAAGACTGGAACCATGTCGCTCGTATGGTTTCGCCGTGATCTCCGTCTGGGGGATCTGCCCACACTCACCGCCGCTGCCGAGTCCGGAGATCCGGTGCTCGGGCTCTTCGTACTGGACGATCGTCTACTGAAGCCCTCGGGCGGGCCGCGCAAGGATTTCCTGTTCCGTTCGCTCGAAGCATTGAACGAGCAGCTCGACGGCCGGTTGATGGTGGTGCACGGCGACCCCGAGACCGTGGTCCCCAAGGTGGCGAAGGCGATCGGCACCGAGGATGTACACATCAGCGCCGATTACGGCCCGTACGGACGCGACCGAGACAAGCGCGTCGGCGAGAAGGTGACCCTGGTCGAGACCGGGTCCCCGTACGCGATCGCACCCGGGCGGATCGCCAAGAGTGACGGCGAACCGTACAAGGTGTTCACGCCGTACTCCCGGCAATGGCTGGAGCACGGGTGGCGCGGACCGGCCGACACGTCCGCGAAGACCGTGGAATGGATCGACCCGGACGAGGTGAAAGGCGTTCGGCGGGCGAAGATTCCCACCGAGAAAGAGGCGTCCGACGCGGCAGCCGGTGAAAAGGCTGCGTCGAAGCAGTGGAAGGAATTCCTCGAGGAGGTCTCGGCGTACGACGACGAGCGCAATCGTCCCGACCTCGACTCGACGAGCCGGATGTCGGTGCATCTGAAGTACGGAACCATTCATCCACGAACGATGCTGGCCGACCTCGGCAAGCTGCGCAGCGAAGGGGCAGCGTCGTATCGCAGGCAGATTTGTTGGCGAGACTTCTACGCCGACATCCTGTTCCAGCGCCCTGACAGCGCCCGAGAGAACTACGTCAAGAAGTTCGACAAGATCGAGATCGACTCGGGCAAGCACGCCGACGAGTTGTTCGAGGCCTGGTGCAAGGGCGAGACCGGCTTCCCGATCGTCGATGCCGGTATGCGGCAGTTGAACTCGGAGAAGTGGATGCACAACCGGGTCCGCATGATCGTCGCATCGTTCCTCGTCAAGGATCTGCACCTGCCGTGGTGGCGAGGTGCGCGCTACTTCATGCAGCATCTCGTGGACGGCGATCTGGCCAACAACCAGCACGGCTGGCAGTGGACCGCCGGAACGGGCACCGACGCCTCGCCGTACTTCCGCGTGTTCAACCCCATCACCCAGGGCGAGAAATTCGACCCCACCGGCGATTACGTGCGGCGCTGGGTGCCGGAGCTGCGAGGCGAAGAAGGAAAAGCCGTGCACACGTTGAAGTTCGGGCGACCCAAGGACTACGTGGAGCCCATCGTCGACCACAAACACGAGCGGGAAGTGGCGATCGCCCGCTTCAAGGCGCTGTGAGAGCTCAGCGCTCGAGCGGAGCCTGCGGAGTGACCCCTATCTTCTGCGGGACAACCCGACTCCCACGAGACAGATCACTCCGCCCACCACAGCGAGGTAATGCGGAACCTCGCCCAGTAGCAACCAGGCCAGTGTGATGGTGATCGGCGGAACGGCATATGTGGTGATGCCGAGCTTGCCTGCGTTCATTCGCGTCAACGCGTAGGCCCAGGTGCTGAACGCCAGGGCTGTCGGTACCAGGCCGAGGTAGATCAATCCGCCTGTGGCACCGGCAGAAGCGGACCCGAGGTCGTCGAGCAGCGCCGGTGCGAACGGCAGCGTGCACACTGCGCCGATGGTGCAGGCCATCCACGTCACCTGAAGTCCGGGGATGGTGCGCAGCACCGGTTTCTGGCTGAGCACTCCGACGGCGTAGGTCACCGCGGACACCAGACACAGTGCGATGCCCAGGAAGTCAGCGTCTGTCTTGGTCGTGGACGTGGTGGTGACGGCAGTGACGACACCGACCATCACTGCCCCGGCGAACGCGATGCCCGCTCCGATCACCAACCACTTCGGAAAGCCCTCGCCCAGAAGCAGACCCGCGAACAGGGCGACCAGAATCGGACCGATCTGAATGATCATCGACGTCGTGCCGGCGTCGACGCGTTGCTCGGCGGCATTGAGGGCGACGTTGTAGATACCGAACCAGAAGACGCCGATGCTGATGATCTGCAGCCACTGCGTGCGGTTCGGCTTGACCCACTGCCTTCTGACCAGAACGATCGCACCGAGCGCGACGGATCCGATGAGCAACCGGCCCAATGCGAGCGGACCGGCTCCGAAGGATTCGCCGACGCCGCGAATCGCCACGAAGGCCGAGGCCCACGAGATCACCGTGACGGTGACGGCTCCGAACGCAAGCCAATCCACCGCGGGACGGGTGTCGAGATCTGTCATGTCGACGACGCTATCGCGCGGGAGACTCCTGTGGCGCGCGGGTTTCGGCCATGGTTGCTCGTATTGCCGCCGCCTATCTGCCGAGCAGCTTCTCCAGTGCGTCGAGGACTGCCGGATCCTCGATGGTCGACGGCACGCCGTATTCCTCACCGGCGACGATCTGCCGCATCGTTTTCCGCAGGATCTTGCCCGAGCGGGTCTTGGGCAGGGCTCCGACGATCGTCACGTCGCGGAACGTGGCGAGGGCACCGATCTGATCGCGGACCATGGCCACCAGTTCGGTGCGCAGTTGTTCCTCGGTGATCTGCTCGCCGGCCTTGAGTACCACGTACCCGCTGGGGCGTTGGCCTTTGAGGTCGTCGTGGATGCCGATCACCGCGCATTCGGCCACGGCGGGGTGACCGGCGAGCACGGCTTCCATCGACCCGGTCGACAGACGGTGGCCGGCGACGTTGATGACGTCGTCGCTACGGCCGAGGACGTAGACGTAGCCGTCGGCGTCGATGTAGCCCGAATCGCCGGTGAGGTAGTACCCGGGGAACGTATCCAGATACGAACGCTGGAAACGTGATTCGTCGTTCCACAGCCCCACCAACGCGCCCGGTGGCAGCGGCAGCTTCACGACGATGTTGCCCTCGGTGCCTGCGTCCACCGGATTGCCCGAGGCGTCGAGGATACCGACCTGGAACCCCGGCACCGGCACCGTCGGCGAGCCCGACTTGATCGGAAGTGGTTCCAGACCGCGAAGATTGGCGCAGATGGCCCACCCGGTTTCGGTCTGCCACCAGTGGTCGACCACGGGCCGGTCCAGGGTTCGCGAAATCCATTCGTACGTATCGGGATCGAGACGCTCACCTGCGACGAAGAGTGTCTCGAGCGACGAGACGTCGTACTTCTCGAGCTCGGCCGCATGGGGATCGACCTTGCGGATGGCGCGCAGTGCAGTCGGCGCCGTGAACAGGGCACGGACGCCATGATCCTGGATCACCCGCCAGAACGCGCCGGCATCGGGAGTCCCGACGGGTTTGCCCTCGTACAGAACCGTTGTGGCACCGGCGAACAGCGGCGCATAGACGATGTACGAGTGCCCGACCACCCAGCCGACGTCGGACGCGGTCCACATCACCTGACCGGCACCCACGTCGTAGATGTTGCGCATCGACCACGTCAGCGCGACGGCATGACCGCCGTTGTCGCGCACCACACCCTTGGGCTTACCGGTCGTACCCGAGGTGTAGAGGATGTAGAGCGGATCGGTTGCCAGCACCGAAACCGGTTGTGCGGCGGTGGCGTCGGCGATGAGGGAGTCCCAGTCCAGCCAGTCGTGACTGCCGGGGATTCCCTCACGGGTCTTGACGATCACCGCCGGTACCTTTGCGGTCGTCAGGGTCAGGGCGCGCTGCACCAGCGGCAGATATTCGATGACGCGACCCGGCTCGAACCCGCCGCTGGCGGTGATCAGCAGGACCGGCTCGGCGTCGTCGATTCGCGCTGCCAGCTCCTTGGCTGCGAAGCCGCCGAACACCACCGAATGCACTGCGCCGAGTCGAGCGCACGCGAGCATCGCGACGACCGCCTCGGGGATCATCGGGAGGTAGATCACCACGCGGTCGCCCGGTCCGACGCCCTGCTCACGCAGCACACCGGCGAATCGAGCGACGTGGTCGAGAAGTTCGGCGTAGGTGTAGCTGCGGGTGAGTCCGAGCATCGCCGAGTCGTAGATCAACGCGGTCCGGTCGCCGTGTCCGGCGTCGACGTGCCGGTCCAAGGCGTTGTAGCACGTGTTCAGGCGGGCCCCGGGAAACCAGTGAGTGCCGTCGAACGCGCTGGTGGGAGGGGTGTCCCAGTCGACTCCCGCTGCGGCGTCGAGCCAGAATTGCTCACGGTTGTCGATACTATCGTCGAAGGCCTGTCGATACTCGCCACTCATGTTGTGGAGCGTAGTTCGGGGCTGCGTGGTGCGGGCCGGGTTGCGCACTACCGGCGACGACCGGCGGGATCCCGTCGACCGGCGGTCGTTGCGTGCAACCGTGCCCGGTGCACGTCAAGATCGCGTCGACGCCTCTGCCGAAGTATTTCGCGGCCGCCGTAGAACGCTGCGCTGGCCGCGAACATCCCCGCTACCAACAGCAGCCATCGCATTGCGTACGGCTCCTGTGTCTGACCCGTGGCGGCCTCGTACGTTTCGCTCCCGTGGGCGAAGATCCCCGGTGCGAAGAGCAGCAGGCTCAGACCCGCCCCGAGCGCGGGGATGCGGACTGCGTTGACGAACCTGCCCAGACGAGCGACCAGCGTCCGGTCCAGCACGGCGTACAGCGGAAACAGGATCGCATCGTGCACCACCGCTGCCCCGACGAACCAGAGTCCGATGGACTGCCACCACGTTTCGGTGTTCCACAGGGCCGGGAAGCCGATCGTCAGGACGACCGCGCCGGCCAGGGCGAGGCAGCAGGCCGTGACCGCGAGATGCAGCGGTCCTGCGCCGTACCTGGCTCGAAACGTCGTCATGCTCGCTCCTCGAAGAATTCGACGGACTCGATCCACTTGGTGGCGTGCACTCCGGGTATCGCCGGCATCATGATGCGAGCGGGATAGCCGTGATCGAGGGACAGGTCGGCCCCGTTCACTTTCAGTGCGAGAAGTGAATCCGGATGCATCATCTGGTGTCCTCCCAAGGTGACGCGGTTGAACGACCCGACGGGTTCGAGCGACCGCACCTCACCGGTATCGACGGCATCGACACCCACGAGTGCCGCCAGATCTCGCAGCGGAACTCCGGTCCACGTCTGAACCGTCGACCAGCCCTCGACGCAGGAAATCGGGAGTTCGACGGTGTGCAGATCCATCTGCTCGAGTTGAGCTCGGGTGAGTACTACCTCGGTACCGCCGGCCAGTACGGTCAGCCGCCACGCATCGCCTGTCTGCGCATCGGTGACGCCTGCGGACTGCGCGGTACGGTTTATCTGGAAGTCGTTGGGGCCGTCGCCGTACGAGCGTCCGCGAGGCAGCAGTATCGCCGCTGAGCGCAGTGGTCCGCCCGTCGTCTGCCCAACGCTGAGGACCGCGACGAACAGTGCGCTACCGCCCACGAGTGTGAGAGCTCCGCGTCTGCTGATCGTCGCCGGAGCGGGATCGGTTGCAGCAAGCCCTGATTCGTCGTCGGCATCGGGCACCGTGTCAGCGACTCGAATGCGCATCAATTCCAGGAACGGCCGCGTTCTCAACGCGGTCACCATGGTCGGCAGCTTGAGCGCCACGTGGGCGACGAAGCCGGCGACGAACACCCAGGCGCCCCAGTAGTGGGCGGTGTAGAAGCTGAAGCCGAAGATGTAGTCGTACTGAATGTTCAGCACACCGGTGATGATCTCGAAGAGGATGCCACCGACCAACGCCAGCAACGAGATTCGCTCGAGAAGGTGCGCGACACTGCGAACCGGGGGCATCTCGATCAGTTTCGGGATCACCGACCACAGCTTGGCGAGCACGATCGGCACCATGACCAGTCCCAGTCCCACATGCAGGCCCTGGGTGAGCCGATAGAGCCAGGCAGGCTCGGTCGGCCAGTCGAACGACGGAATTCGTAGCCACCCGACGTCGCCCGGCATGGCCTGGCCGAACTGGGGGCCGTATGCGGCCCAGGAGATGAAGCCGGTGATCGTCACGATCGGCAGGGCGACGAGCAGGACGGACGCCAGGACCGACGTGAACCAGACGCCACGGATCGGGCTACGGAACGTGGGAAGTCGCTGCATTCTGGTTCCCGTCTCCAATTTTGTACCCAGTAGTACAAACTGTGAGGTCGAGGTTAGCGCACTTCGGGCCCGTTCGCCAGGGTCGGTGTCAGTGTCGAGTCCGACGGCGACGGACCGCGGCTACGGCCGCGTCCAGAGTGTCGCGCAGCGGTTGCACATCGCCCGCGATGCGGGCGATCAACATTCCGCCCTGAAGCGACGCGATCAGCGTGGCGGCAGTTGCGGCCGGATCGGTCGACACATCGAGTTCCCCGCGGTCGACCATGCGGCGAAGCCCCTGTTCGAGCGGCTGTTCCCAGCGTCGGAACGCGGCATGAAGGCTGGGGACGAACGCCGCGTCGTTCTTGAGTTCTGCAGCGAGCGAACCGAGGGGGCACGAGAACGGGCCCCCTGGTTGTTCGTGATTGCGGACGATCTCGGCGGCCCATGCGTCGATGTCCTCGAGGCTGTCGATGTGGGCCAGGCGCGGCTGGGCGGCCAGGACGCGTTCGAGCTGACGTGCAATCACGGCTTCCACCAGGTCCGACTTGTCGGAGAAGTAGTGATAGAGCTGCGATTTTCCGGTTTCGGACGCGGCGAGTACGTCATCGAGAGTCGTTCCGGCGACGCCGTGGGTGTACATCATCGACGCGGCCGCATCGACGATCGCCGCCCTGGTTCGTCTGCCCTTGGCTGTTCTCGGCAGTTCCTTGCTCACGGGTCTCCGACTCCTCGGTCGATGCTGTGAACAGCGAGTTCGATGAACACTCGTCCGTTCGATTCGACAGTCCGACGGACCCGCAGGCCCGCCGTGACCGCCAGCGCGTACAGCGCGCTCGCGCCCACGCTGGCCCAAGTGAACCATTCGCCCACGCAGTCGTCGGTCTCCCATCGGACCGTTCGATTCCGATCGTCGACACCCGACGCGGAATCCACTTCGACGACGGCCGTGCCGGTCTCGTGCAGCAGCGAGCGAACCGTCCTCAGAAGTGCAGCCGGGTCACCGCCGATGCCGATGTTGCCGTCCGCGAGCAGTACGTGTGACCACTGGCCCGCCCCCGGTATCGCGCAGAAGATGTCCTGCTGCAACGCGAGACCGCCGCGATGGTTCGTCATCTCCACAGCGACCGAGGACGTATCGACTCCCAGCGCGGGAACGCCGGCGCGGGTGAGAGCTTCGGTCAAACGCCCTGGTCCACAGCCGAGGTCGAGGGTGGGGCCGGTGCAGAAAGCGATCGAGGCTTCGTCCGCCCTGATGTCTTCGATCGTCGAATGGGTTCCGCCCATCCAGCGCGCGATCGGAAGTTCGGTGCGGCGGCCGTCGTGATCGGTGATCCACGAGGGCAGGCCGGCTCGGCCGCGGCGGTAGACGTCGTCTGCAATCACCCGACTGAATGTACCAGTGGGTACAGTAGAGGGCATCGCGAGCCGAAGTCGTCAAATTTCCTGCCGGTGCCGTCAAGATTGCGTCAACACCTCTGTTCGACGCCACCTCGCGGCGCAAGACTGCTTCTCATGACACTTCTCGACATGCTTCCGTCCCTCGGTGCCGCCTACGTTGCGCGGTGCGATCCAGCGCTCTGGCCTGCCGACACGCACTGTGTGTGCGGCCGGATCACCGTCGACGGCGTTGCGTTGGAGGACCTGGCCGATGCGCAGGGCACGCCGGTGCAGTGGGGCTCGATTCTGGTGACGCGGGTGCGTTCGGTGATCGCCGGCGAGGTGGGCGTCGACGCCGAGTTCGGGGATCTGCGCCAGGCCGTGGTGGTCAACCGGCATTCGGTGGGCGCGGTGGTCAAGGTCGACGTGCACGGCCCGGGTCGACGGTGCGTCAGTCCGGTGGAGTTGCCCGCCGATCTCCGTGCCGGCGACGTACTTGCGCTCGTGACCTCGCAGGTGCACGGCGGAGCCTGCGGTCGTTCCGCAGGCTCCACTCCGGTCTCGTAGCAGGGGTCGAGGCGGGAGCGGAGCCTGCGGAACGACCCGAAGGCACCTCGCGCACATGCGGCGGAGCCGCTCTATCCGAGATTGCGGTAGCGGCCGAGTCTGTTTCGAGTCCGGGTGGCGGGATCGACGATCGACAGCGCGTGCAGTTCCCGGACGATGGCGTCGGCGATGCGGCCGGAGAACGCGGCGGGCTCGTCGGCCGCATCGGGCAGTTCGGGAACGATGGCGTCGACGATGCCATCGCGCAGAAGATCGACCGACCTGATGCCTTGGGCCTCGGCCATATCCGGAGCGTGAGCGGTGTCGCGGTGCACGATGGCACTGGCACCCTCGGGCGGAAGCGGTGCGAGCCAGGCGTTCTGGGCGCACAGCACCCGGTCGGCGGGGAGAAGCGCGAGCGCTCCACCGCCGGTGCCCTGGCCGAGCAGAACCGAGACGGTCGGGGTATCGACGGTGACGAGATCGGAGATCGAGCGCGCGATCTCGGGTGCCAGGCCACCTTCTTCGGCTTCCTTGGACAGTGCCGCCCCGAAGGTGTCGATCACCAGCACCAGCGGTAGGCGCAGTTCCTCGGCGAGGCGCATGCCGCGTCGCGCTTCTCGCAGTGCCGCCGGACCCATGGTGGCGGTGGCGGTGCTGCTGCTTCGGTCGTTGCCGAACAGGACGCAAGAGATCCCTCGGATTCGGCACAGCGACAACAGAATCGACGTATCGGCCTCGCCCTGACCGGTGCCGCTCAGTGGAACGTGTTCGCTGGCAGCGTGTTCGATGAGTTGCCGAATGCCGGGGCGATCCGCGCGACGGGAGGACTGCACCGAATGCCAGGCAGACTGCTCCGGTATCTCGGCCGGCTCATCGCCGGTGAGATCGGGCCACACGGTGGCGTCGAGGATCACTCGAAGTGTGCGAATCAGTAGGTGACGCAGGTGATCCAACGGCACCACGCCATCGATGACGCCGTGCTGATAAAGATTCTCGGCGGTCTGCACCCCGTCCGGAAAGGGCTTGTCGTACAACGCCTGATAAACGCGCGGGCCGAGAAATCCGATGAGCGCACCGGGTTCGGCGACGGTGACGTGGGCCAACGATCCCCAGGACGCGAACACGCCGCCGGTCGTGGGGTTGCGCAAATACACCAGGTACGGCAGGTGCGCCGCCTTGTGCGCGGTGACGGCGGAGGCGATCTTGACCATCTGCACGAAGGCCAACGTTCCCTCCTGCATGCGCGTGCCACCGGAGGTGGGGGAGGCGATGAGCGGCAGGCCCTCCGCGGTGGCGCGCTCGATGGCGGAGGTGATGCGCTCGGCCGCAGCAACGCCGATCGAACCGGCGAGAAACGCGAACTCGCACGCGATCATCACCACGCGCCGGCCGTCGATGGTGCCCTCGCCCGTCAGCACCGACTCGTCGACCCCGCTCTTTTCCCGCGCCTTCGCGAGGTCGCGCTGATAGGAGTCGTTGGGGTGAACATCGACCGGCTCGGAGTCCCAGGACACGAACGATCCGCCGTCGAGAACGGAATCGAGAATCTCGGCGGCGGATGTCCGTGGGCTCATGTCGGGGAGCCTACGCAGCGAACCCTAGCGAGCAAACGCTTCCTTCCACGAGACGGTCTTGCCGATCCGGAGAATGGATCGCTGGTAGATCTTGGCTGCACCCATCGCGAGGATCGCGGTGGTGACGATCATCAGGACTGCCGATCCGACGATCTGAACCGGCGAGGTCACTCCGGCCGCGATACGCAGCGGCATCATGATGGCGGAGAACGGAGGAATCCAGCTCAAGGTGTTGGCCAGGGTGCTCTCCGGGTCGCTGACGGAATAGAACGCTGCGAAGAACATCGCCATGATCAGGATCAGGAGCGGCATGGTTGTCGAATTGACGTCCTCCTGCCGCGAGACCATCGACCCGCCGGCCGCGTAGAGCACCGCGAAGAAGGCAAATCCCAAGATGAACCACGCCAGCGTTGCCGCGAAGACGCTCACCGCGGCGCCGGTGACCGTCAGGACGCCTGTACCCAATCCCGCTCCTACACCGGCTATTCCGTACAGGGCGAGCTGCAGAATGCCGACCGCACCGATACCGAGAATCTTTCCCCACAGCAACTGCAGGGGGCGGACGGTGGAGAGCAACAGTTCGACCACGCGTGAGGACTTTTCCTCGACGACGCCCATCGCGACGTACATGCCGAAGCCGATGATCTGGGCATATAGCAGGAACACTGCGGACAGCGCCAGAGCGGTCCGCTGACCGGCTTCGGGATCCGGCGGATCGATTGCGTCGACGGTGACTGTCGCGGCACTCGTCGCTGCCCCGAGTTCGTTCTGATCGACACCTTGTTGCGCCAGTGCAGTATTCGTTGCCTGCGTCGCTACACTACCTTCGACGACAGCCCTCAACGTTCCGGTCAGATCGGACTCGGTGACGGCGGTGTACGCACCCGCGGTTCCGTCCGGAATCAATGCCACGTCGAGATCCCCGGATTCGACGCCGCTGCGTGCGGCTGCCGCGTCGGCAACGTCACGGACCTCGACGGGGCTGCCGACAGCGTCTCCGGTCGCCTCCAATACCGTTGCAATGGACTGGTCTCCGGCGACGCCGATGACGTCGCGCTCTTCGTCGCCGCTGCCGGAGAAGATCGAGAACGCGATGATGCCGCCGACGATGACGGCCAGAATGATCACGTTACTGATGACGAAGCTCTTCTTCATCACCTGAACGGTGAACTCGCGCTTGGCTATCAAAGACACTGCGCTGAAGGAGTTCAGTTGGGAGCTCATGCCACTACCGCCTCTCGGAACAGGTCGCTCAGGGAAGGTTTCTGGATGGAGAAGTCGTGTACCGGACCGGTCGCCAGTGCGGCTCGGAGGACTTCTTGATCGTCGGCCCCGGGTGCCAAGCCCAGGACTGTGACGCCGTCGCTGTGGCCGAGGGTGCTCACCCCGGCGATGCCCGACGCCCATCCGGGTGCCGCGTGCGGTGCATGGACGCGCAGTTGCGCATCTCCCGATCCGCGTAGCTCGTCGACGGTACCGACGGCCTTCATCGAGCCGGCGGCGATGATGCCGACGCGATCGCACAGACGTTGCACCAGGTCGAGCTGGTGACTGGAGAACACCACCGGCACTCCGGCAGCGGCTTTTTCGCGCAGCACCTCGCTCATCACGTCGACGGCGATGGGGTCGAGTCCGGAGAACGGCTCGTCCAGTACCAGCACTGCGGGGTCGTGCACCAGCGCGGCCGCCAACTGCACCCGCTGCTGGTTGCCCAGGCTCAGGGCGTCGACGGTGTCGTTGACCCGCTGGTCGATGCCGAGGCGTTCGGTCCAGCGGATCACCGCAGCCTTCGCGTCCTTGGACGACAGGCCGTGCAGTTCGGCCATGTACGCCAACTGCGGGCCGACCTTCATCTTGGGATACAGGCCGCGCTCCTCGGGCATGTAGCCGATGGTGCGGCGGACGTCGAGGTCGACGGGCTTGCCGCCCAACAGAACTTGGCCGGAATCCGCCGACAGAACGCCGAGCGCGATGCGCATCGTGGTGGTCTTGCCAGCACCGTTGCTGCCGACGAAACCGAACAGCTCGCCGGGCCGGACGTCGAAGCTGAGGTTGTCCAGGGCGATCTTGTCGCCGTACTTCTTGGAAACGGAGTCGATCGTGAGGGTGCTCATGGTGCCCTTTCGGTCGTTACTTCGGGTCGAAATCTTCGGTGTCTTCGAGTTCGGGGTCGGGGGTGATCCAGGCGAGAATCATTGCGGGGGAGCAGATACCGGCCAGCAATGCCGCCAGGGTCCAACCGCCACCCGCGTAGGCGAGGCGAGGCATCTCGTCGTTGGCCGTCGACAGAAAGATGGACGCGAACGCTGCCGCCATCACCAGGGTCTGCGTGATGGTGAGGCCGATGGAGCGAGCCTCGTTGCGTTGCTGTACTTCCCACTCGTCCAGTGCTCCGACCGGAGCGTCGCCGTGCCTTCCGGAGACCGTCTGCAGCGCCGTCCAGATCGGAAGGAACAGCAGAACGGCCGGTATCCATGCGATTGCTGCCCACTCGACGAAGAGGCTGGTAATGCTGATGACGAAGAAGGAGAAGAGAACGACGGACAGCGCGACAACGAGGATTCGACGTCGATGCTGTGTCCGCCAGGCGGGCAGCCAGTGCCTTGTCTTGGCGTCGTTCTCGAGGAATCGCCGCGTGCGATACGCCTGGTAGCGGGTGAGAATGTCGGTGCGTTCGCTCATTGTCAGCCGTCCTCGGGGTCGGGGTCGGGAGTGGTCCATGCGAGAAGCATTGCGGGAGTGGCACCTCCAGTGCTCAAAGCGGTCAGCATCAGTGCGCCGCCGGAGATCCCGAGATTCGTTGCCCCGAAAATCGATCCGAGGAACAGGTACGCCGCGGCAGCGGTGCCCAACACCTGAGTAACCGTCAGGCCGATGGATCGGGCCTGGTTGCGGAGCTGGACTTCGAGCTCGTCGAGCGCTTCCACCGGTGCTTCGGCGCGCCGATTGGACACGATGCCGAGGACGATTGTCGCGAACGCGAACACGATGTAGCAGATTCCCCAGAATCCGATCGCCCACTCGAACAGCGGGTCCGACAGTGCGAAGCCCGCGGAAGCTGTGAGCAGCACCAGAAGGATGGTGACGAAAGCTCGGCGTCGTTTCTGGACTCGCAATCCCGGCAGCCAGTTCGCATAGGTCTTTTCGTTCTCCAGAAACACTTTCGTCCGGGCTTCCTGATATCTACTGAAGATGCTGGGACTGTGCGTGTTCATCGGTCCTTCTCCCTTCGGAAGAGTTCGGCGGAGAGTGGTCCGAGTTCGGTGCGCGAGAACACTGCTTCGATCGGCAGATCGAAGACGTCGCAGATGCGCATCGCGAGGTCGAGGCTCGGGTAGTGGTCGCCTCGTTCGAGGGCGCCCACTGTCTGGGGATTCACTTCGACGAGTTCGGCCAGTTGCGCGCGGCTCATCTTCCGTTCTGCCCGCAGAACACCCACCCTGTTGAAGATCGGGAGCGCGGTACCGCGCTTGACGGGGCTCATGACAATGAAGTGTTGTATAAACCCAACGATCTGTCAACGGTTAATAACAGATTGCTTCCGTTGACTACGTTGCCTGTTGGTCCCGGGCGTCGGCAACGATGGCGCGCATCGTCGTCAGAAACTCGTCGATCGTTGCCCGCTGGTCGGGGGTGAAACGCGCGAGTTCGTCGACGGCCCGACCGATGACGGGGCCGAAGAACGTCGTGCCGAGTTCGGCTGCATGTTCGGTGACGCGTAGCAGTACTCGCCTGCGATCGGATGGGTCGGGTTCGCGTAGAACCAAGTCTCGCTTGGTCATTCGATCGATCAGGGCGGTAACAGATGCGGATTCCAGACCCAGTTGCGCGCCGAGCCAGCCGGGTGTGGCACGCGTTCCGGCTCGGTCTGCATCCAGCAGGCAGATCATCGCGCGGATGTCGGTCGGGTGAAGTGAGTGCTTCTGGGCGAAGCCTGCGCCGAGGAGATCGAGCTCGACGGTGAGTGCTCGCAGCTCATGCACGGCGGCGACAGGTTCGGTCATGTGCTGATCCCTCGGGAGATGCTGGACGAGCGGTCTCTTTATTGTCTACTATCTCGATCATCGAGAGAATAGAGGGTTGTAATGTCGCTGGACGAATTCTTCTCCGCCTACGACCGGGTGCTGCTGAAGTGGCCGGCAGATACCCAAGCCATCGACGTGAAGACGGTGCACGGCACCACGCGAATCAACGCCTGCGGACCCGCCGACGGCCCGGCGCTGGTGCTGCTACCGGGGGCGGGTGCGACGTCCACCGTGTGGTTCGCCAACGTCGAGGCACTCTCGCAGCACTATCGGGTGTACGGGGTCGACATCATGGGCGACGTCGGGCGCAGTGTTCCAGGTGACCATCCCATCGACTCCGTGGACGAGCTGCTGAACTGGGTGACGGCGGTTCTCGATGCACTGGACCTTCGAACTGCGGCACTCTGCGGACATTCATACGGCGCGATGATCGCCCTGGCGTTCGCTCTGCGCAACGAAAGCCGCGTCGACGCACTCACACTCCTCGATCCCAATTCCTGCTTCGGCTCCATGAGCCCGCGGTACCTGCTGCATGCGCTGCCGATACTGCTGCGGCCCAACGAAAATCGGCAGCGCCGCTTCGTAGCGTGGGAGACCGCTGGCCTGGCTTTGGATTCCGACTGGCTCGACGTCCTCGCGCTCGGGGCCGCACATTTCCCGACGGCAAAGACCATCGTTCCGAAGCGGCCGAAGCCTGCTGCGTTCGAGGGCTTCGATGTGCGCACCACCGTGGTCCTCGCAGGGAAAGGGAAGGTGCACAATGCCGCTTGCATCGAATCGGCTGTGCATGCCGTTCTGCCGACGGCGAGGACCGTAGTGCTCGAGAACGCCACCCACCACGGGCTGCCGATGCATCCTGCCGCCGACGTCAACGAAATTTTGCTCAGTTGATGAAAATCGGGTGCAGCTGACCGCGCTCACCGCGGTCAGCTGCACCCGATTCAGTGCGATCTACTTCTCGCTCAGCTGTCCAGCGTTCATCGTCCAGTGGCGAGTGCTGCGAACAGTGTCGAGCATTCTGCGATCGTGGGTGACCAGCAGCAGTGTTCCCTCGAAGTTCTCCATCGCACGTTCGAGTTGTTCGATGGCAGGCAGATCGAGGTGGTTGGTCGGCTCGTCGAGTACCAGCAGGTTGACTCCGCGGGCCTGCAGCAGCGCGAGTGCCGCGCGGGTTCGCTCACCGGGCGAGAGAGACGACGCCGGCCGCAGTGCATCGTCGCCGCGTAGCCCGAATTTGGCCAACAGTGTGCGGACCTCGGCGTCGGGCCACTCGGGAACGGCCGCGCTCAAGGCGTCGGACACTGTTCCCTCGCCGACGAAATATGCTCGTGCCTGATCGATTTCACCGACCGCCACACCCGAACCCAACGATGCCGAGCCCTCGTCCGGGTCCAACCGGCCCAACAGCACCGACAACAACGTCGTCTTGCCGGAGCCGTTCGGTCCGGTGATCAGAATTCGATCGCCCCACTCGATCTGCGTCGTCACCGGGCCGAAGGTGAACCCGGATCGCCGGACAATGGCACCGCCCAGAACAGCGACGACAGTGCCACTGCGTGGAGCCGCCGCAATCTCCATCCGCAGCTCCCACTCCTTGCGAGGCTCCTCGACCACCTCGAGTCGCTCGATGCGCCGCTGGGTCTGACGGGCTTTCGCGGCTTGCTTCTCGGTCGACTCGGCGCGGGTCTTGCGGGCGATCTTGTCGTTGTCGGTGGCCTTCCGGCGTGCATTGCGCACCCCCGACTCCATCCAGTTCCGCTGCATCTGCGCCCGAGACTCCAACGCGGACTTGGTGTCTGCGAACTCGTCGTACTTTTCCCTGGCGTGCTGGCGCGCAATCTCCCGTTCCGCCAGATAGGACTGGTAGCTGCCGTCGTACACATCGATGCGCCGCTGCGCCCGATCGAGTTCCACTATTCCCGTCACCGTCCGCGCCAGGAATTCACGATCGTGACTGACGACGACGATCGCCGCCCGCGTCGCGACGACGAACTGCTCCAGTTGCTCGAGTCCCGCCAGATCGAGGTCGTTGGTGGGCTCGTCGAGCAGCAGGATGTCGTAGCGAGCGAGCAGAATCGCGGCGAGCCCCGCGCGGGCAGCCTGCCCACCCGACAGCGCCGTCATCAGCGCAGACCCGTCGACATCCAGACCGAGATCCGCGAGAACCTTCGCCGTGCGCTCCGCCAGATCCGCGCCGCCGAGTGCCAGCCACTTCTCCAACGCGGGGGTGTAGAGGTCCTCGTCACTCGAGCCCAACGCCTCGGCGGCTGCGTTCATGGAGGCTTCGGCCGCCGTGACCCCGGTACGTCGACCGAGGAAGTCCAGCACCGTCTCCCCGGCGATCCGCTCGGGCTCCTGCGCCAGATATCCGACGGTCGCGTCGGGCGGGCTGGTGTAGATCTCGCCCTCGTGATCGGCCGTCCCCACCCCCGCGAGCAGGGTCAACAACGTCGACTTGCCTGCACCGTTCGCTCCGACGAGCCCGATCACATCACCCTCGGCAACCGTCAGATCGAGTCCGGAGAACAGGGTTCGATCGCCGTGAAAAGCGGCGAGATCATCGATACGAAGCGTTGCGGTCACACCGAAACACTAAGGGGCGGGAACAACACCACCCCACCCACCGTTGCCATTCGTATGACGTATTCAGCCGAGACCAGTACTGTCCCGACCATCGTGCTCAACGACGGCACGTCCATTCCCCAGCTGGGGTTCGGTGTGTGGCAGGTGCCCGACGACGGTGCGCAGGCCGCAGTGACCGAGGCGCTGAAGGTCGGCTACCGCAGCATCGACACCGCCAAGGTGTACGAGAACGAGACCGGCACCGGCCGCGCAATCGCAGAGTCCGGCATCGCCCGTGACGAGCTGTTCATCACCACCAAGCTGTGGAACGACGATCAGGGCTACGACTCCACTCTGAAGGCATTCGACGCGAGCATGGATCGCCTCGGACTCGAGTACCTCGACCTGTACCTCATTCACTGGCAGCAGCTCGACCGCGACAAGTACATCGACACGTTCAAGGCGTTCCAGAAGCTCAAGGCCGACGGCCGCATCGGCTCCATCGGCGTCTCCAACTTCACCATCCCCACCCTGGAGAAGCTGATGGATGCCGTCCACGAGGTGCCGTCGATCAACCAGGTCGAGCTGCACCCGCGGTTCGTCCAGGAGGAGCTGCGCGCGTTCCACACTTCGAAGGGCATCGCCACCGAGGCCTGGAGCCCGCTCGGCTCGGGCACCATTCTCGACGAGCCGGTGTTCGCGAAGATCGGTGACACGCACGGCGTCACTCCGGCCCAGGTCATCCTGCGCTGGCACATTCAGCTCGGCAACGTGGTGATCCCCAAGTCGGTGACCCCGAAGCGCATCGCCAGCAACTTCGACGTGTTCGGCTTCGAGCTCAGCAACGACGAGATTCAGCAGATCAACGCGCTGGACTCCGCCGACGGCCGCACCGGCCCGGACCCGGACAAGTTCAGCAGCTGACCTGTCACATTCCGGGCACGTCGGGGGCCTAGTCTGTACCCATGTCCGATTCGCTCGCAGGCAAGACCGTTGCCCTCACTGCCGAGCGACGTGCAGACGAACTGGCCACCATGCTCGAACGCCGCGGCGCGAACATCGTTCACGCCGCGGCGATTCACGTTCTGCCCCTGATCGACGACTCCGATCTGAGGTCCGCCACCGAGGGCATCGTCGAACGCCCACCGCAGATCGTCGTGATCAGTACCGGCATCGGTTTTCGGGGCTGGCTCGACGCGGCCGCCGACTGGGGCATGCGCGAAGAACTCGTGACAGCGCTGGGTCACACGCGAATCCTTGCCCGAGGTCCCAAGGCGCGCGGGGCAATTCGTGGCACGGGGCTCCGCGAGGAGTGGTCGCCGGCCACCGAGGCCTCGCAGGAAGTCTCCGATCATCTCGAGGCCGAGGGTGTTGCCGGGGTGGACATCGCAGTTCAGCTGCACGGGGTGATCACCGAGTGGGAGCCGACCATTCACCTCAGTGATGCGCTGACCGAACTCGGCGCGCATGTCCGACCGATCCCGGTGTACCGCTGGATTCGCCCCGCGGATCAGGCTCCACTGGTCGACCTGTTGGAACAGATCATCGAGAATCGGGTGGATGCGGTGACGTTCACCAGCGCCCCCGCGGTGGCGTCCCTGCTCTCGACCGCCAAGGACAACGGCATGCTCGACGCCTTCCTCGACGCGCTTCGAGGACCTGTCGCCGCGATCTGCGTCGGGCCGGTGACGTCGGCACCGTTGGATGCGTTGGGCGTTCCGACCTCGATGCCGAGCCGGGCGCGACTGGGCGCGCTGGCGAAATTCGTGACCGAGCGGCTGGGTTAGTCCAAGGTCTCGAGCAGTTCGGTCACCGCGGCTCGCCCGGCTCGGTTCGCCCCGATCGTGCTGGCGGACGGCCCGTAGCCGAGCAGGTGTACGCGATGGTTCGCGGCCACGCGGGTGGTGAGCCTGCCGTCCATGACGATTCCGCCGCCGTGTCCGCGCAGGCGCAGCGGAGCGAGGTGGTCGAGGGCGCTCCGAAAACCGGTGGCCCACAGGATCACATCGGCGTGCTGAGTCGACCCGTCCTCCCACACCACCGAATCTTCCGTGATGGACGAGAACATCGGCTTGCGTTCCAGAGCCCCGCGTTTCTGGGCGGCAGCCAACGACGGCGTCAGCAGCAGTCCGGTCACCGAGACGACCGAGCCGGGTGGCAGGCCCGCCCGCACACGTTCCTCGACCATGGCGACGGCCTTGCGGCCGGCATCGTGATCGAATTCGCTGTCCCGGAACACCGGTGGTCGACGCGTCACCCATGTCGTGGACGTGACCTGCGAGATCTCGTCGAGCAGTTGGACGGCCGAGATGCCGCCGCCCACCACGACGACGTGCTTGCCTACGAACTCGTCGGCCGTCCGATAGTCCTTGGTGTGCAGTTGCCTGCCTGCAAAGGTCTCGGCTCCGTCGTAGTGCGGAACGAACGGCTTCTCCCACGTGCCGGTCGCATTGATCAGCCCCTCGGCCATGACGACGGTCTCGCCGGCCTCGACCCGGAATCGGGGTTCCCGATCGCACACGACGGTCACCGTGACGGGGCGTCGAACATGCAGTTCGAAGCGGTCCTCGTACTCGCGGTAGTACCGGGGAACGGCGTCGGCGGCGGCGATGGTCTCGGCCGGCTCGTCTCCGAGCGTGTCCGCGAAGGCCATACCGGGCAGGTCGTGGACTCCGTTGACGGTGCTCAGCGTCAGCGAGGGCCAGCGGAACTGCCATGCGCCGCCCGGCCCGGGGGAGCGATCCAACATCACGAAGCCCTCGCCTGCGGTGAGTCCGGTGCGGTGCAGGTGATAACCGGCCGAGAGTCCGGCTTGGCCGGCGCCGATGACGGCGACCCGAGTGTCGATCATGGAGACCAGTAGATCAGGCCCCGCACTGTCATTTTCTGTACTGGTGGGTAACCTCTGCTCTCGTGATCGGACTCTCTCGTGACGGCGACGTCGTCACCCTCGAACTGCAGCGGCCGGATCGACGGAACGCGTTGAACTCCGAGTTGTGCCTGGCGGTGCATCGCGGAGTCGAACAAGCCGAGCGTGACGGCGCGCGGGTCGTGGTCGTCACCGGCCAGGGCACCAGCTTCTGTGCGGGTGCCGACCTGACGGGGGACGCGTTTCCCGAGCACTTCGGGCAGATCCTCGAAGAGATGCTGACGGCAATCCAGCGGACCTCGATTCCGGTCGTGGCCGCGGTGAACGGACCGGCCGTCGGTGCCGGCACACAGTTGGCTGTCGCGTGCGATCTGCGAGTCGTTGCGCCGGGCAGCTTCTTCGAAATACCGTCGACCCGGCTCGGCATCGCGGTGAGCAACTGGACCATCCGGCGGTTGGCCTCGCTCGCGGGCGGCGGTGTTGCGCGCACCATCCTGCTCGGCGGTGAGCGGGTGTACACCGAGCAGGCGTTCACCTGCGGGCTGGCGAACAAGCTCGGCGACCTGGACGTCGCAACACAGTGGGCGCAGTCGATCACCGAACTCGCTCCCTTGGCGTTGCGTCACCTCAAGCTCGTCTTCAACGACGATGGAGCACAGGATGTTCCGACGCCGGAGCAGGTCGCTGCGTTCGAGGCCGCGTGGAGCAGCGAGGACATGAAAGAAGCGCGCCGCGCACGATCCGAGAAGCGCAAGCCGAAGTTCGTGGGACGGTGATCGCCGGCGCGCCCGATGCGGGCGATACGGCGTGGCTGCTGACCAGTACCGCGCTGGTGCTGCTGATGACTCCCGGCCTGGCCTTCTTCTACGGCGGCATGGTGCGCTCGAAGAGTGTGCTGAACATGATGATGATGAGTTTGTCGGCGATCGCAGTGGTGTGGCTGCTGTGGTTGGCGTTCGGGTTCTCGATGGTGTTCGGCGACAACGTGATCGGCGGGTGGATAGGAAACCCGTTGCAGTACGCCGGTTTCGAGGGTCTGCTGGGTGGGGTGTACACCTCGGCCGCAGGGACGGTGTCGATTCCGTTGGTGGGAACCGTTCCAGCACTGGTGTTCGCGGCGTTCCAGGCGGGATTCGCGATGGTGACGGTGGCGCTGATCTCCGGTGCCGTCGCAGACCGAATGCGATTCGTACCCTGGGTACTGTTCGCGGCGCTGTGGTCCACACTCGTCTACTTTCCGGTGGCGCACTGGGTGTTCTCGCTCGACGGCCTCACCAGTGAGTTCGGTGGGTGGATCACCAACAAGCTCGGTGCCATCGACTTCGCCGGCGGAACTGCGGTGGAGATCAACGCCGGTGTCGCCGGCCTCGTTCTCGCGCTCGTGGTCGGCAAGCGGCGTGGTTGGCCGCGAGATCCCATGCGCCCGCACAACCTTCCGGCCGTCATGCTCGGAGCCGGGTTGCTGTGGTTCGGTTGGTTCGGCTTCAACGCGGGATCGTCGTTGGCCGCGGACGGTGTCGCCGCGGTGGCTCTGGTGAACACGATGGGTGCCGGAGCGATGTCCATGGCGGCGTGGCTCGTCGTCGAGAAGCTGCGGGACGGCCATGCGACGTCGTTCGGTGCGGCCTCGGGCGTCGTGGCCGGGTTGGTGGCCATCACACCCTCGTGCACGGCGGTCACCCCCATCGGCGCCGCGGCGATCGGCATCGCGTCGGGTGCGCTGTGTGCCCTGGCCATCGGCCTCAAATACCGCTTCGGCTACGACGATTCGCTCGATGTCGTCGGTGTGCACCTCGTCGGCGGCATCGTCGGCACGCTGATGATCGGACTCGTGGCCAGTGCGCAGATGCCGGCAGGCGTGGACGGTCTGTTGTACGGCGGCGGGCTGCACCAGCTGTGGGTACAGGCGGTCGCGGTGGCTGCGGTGTTCGCCTACTGCGCCGTCGTCACCACCGGCATCGCGTTCGCGATCAAGGCTGTCATGGGAGTGCGCGCCGACGCGCAACACGAAGCCGACGGTCTCGACGAGCACGAGCACGCCGAGTCCGCCTACGACTTCGGGGTGAGCCACGGAGGCAGCAACAAGCCGGGTCTTTTCGGTAAGTAGAGACAACCCGCGCGTGTCGTTTACGAACGGTTTGGACTTCGAAACCCGTTCTGTCCCTTATGAGTCGATGCGCGCAATCGTTGTTCGATTCGACCCCGATCGTTCATCTTCGGTTCTCCTGACCCGCGTGTTCCACCCATAGTTTTTCGCTGCTCGCATCGAGTGATGGACACGACGAAAGACTGAGGAACATGAAGCTGACTCGATTCGCGGCAACGTCCGCATTGGTCATTGCAGCGATGACGACCGCCATGGGCACCGCCTACGCGGATCCGGCACCGGCTCCCGCCGCTGCCGTCGGGTGGAACGTCACCCAGGCCGGCAACCAGGTCCTCGTCGACACGACGGCCGGCACCCTGAGCAACGAGGACAACCACCTCGTCGTCCGCGACGCCAACGGTGTGCTGGTCGACTCGGTGCCGTTGGCCATTGCCGCAGACGGCTTCTCGCACCCCGTCGCAGCCGTCATCGACGGAAACCACGCCACCCTGACCGCCGACGCCTCACCTGCCGCGGCAACCCCGGTCTCCGCCTCTCTCCCGGGTCTGCAGCAGGTCGACCTGCCCGCCGCAGTCTCCGGCGTCAAGGACAACATCAGCCTGTCCGCTTCGGTCGGTGGATTCCTCGGAGCCGCAACCGGTCTGGTCACCGGTTGCTTCCTCGGAGCCATCGCCGCCGGCACCGTCTCCGCGCCTGCCCTGCTGCTCTTCGGTGCAGCACCGGTAGCCGGATGCGTCGGCGGCGCACTGCTTCTCGGCTCGGGTGCTTCGCTCGCCGGAACCGCCATCGGTGGTCTCGGTGCCGTCGCCGGCAACGCAGGGCAGTTCATCCAGCTCCTCAACGCTCCTCCCGCCGTCAAGAAGTAACTCTCGTACAGCAGTGCTGTGGCCCGCATCGGATCCTCCGTTGCGGGCCACAGTCGTCGGCAGGTTCTTGTCGCTAGCGAGCCAGCGCGAGATCTCGCACGTGTGCACGGCGAGCCGCCGTCACGAGTTCGACGACGGCATCGGCCACTTCGCGGGCCCGTTCCAGGATCACCATGTGCCCGGCCTCTGCGACGCACACCAGGCGAGCGTCGGGCAGATGTTCGGCAATGGTTTCCGAGTGACGCATCGGTGTCATCAGGTCGTCCGAGCCGCACAAGACCAGGGTGGGGATCGAGGCGAGAGCAGCCAGGCCGGCCACCTCGTCGAGACCTCGGAATGCCCCGAGGAAGCCGGCCAACGTCACGATGGACGTCTCGCCCAGCATTGCCGTCGCCAGCGTCACCACCCTCGGACCGACTCTTCGGGATCCGCATCCCGCGGTCCTGACGATGGGTGCCCACACGCCGGGACTGAGTCTCTTGGCACCCGACATCAGTCGAGGGGCGCGTCGAACAGCGGCCTGGAACACCGACACCGCGGGATGCGCGAGGGCACTGCCGAGTCCGTCGTCGGTGATTCCACCCGCCGACGTCGCGATCAAACCGACTCCGACCAGGCGCGTGCCGATGGCCTCCGGGTTCTGACGGGCGTAGGAGAGCGCCGTCATTCCCCCCATCGAATGGCCGACGACGACGAACGGTCCCGACGGGACCATCGCACGGATGACGTCGGCCAGGTCCTCACCGAGCTGATCGATGGTGCAGCTCTCCGGCGCGGCCGCACTCGACTCCCCGTGCCCGCGGTGGTCGTACATCACGATCCGCACATCGTCTCCCCAGGCGTGTTCCACCTGTGCACGCAGGTCGGTCCACGACTGCATCCGCAGGCAGTGTCCGTGCACGAACACCGCGGTCAGTGGCGCATTCGGATGCCCGAACTCGCGAACCGCCAGCGCGGTGCCGTCGCCGGCAGCGACGGTGCTGCGGCGACCGACCTGATGGCTCTGCTCGCTGGTGGTCTCGTTGGTATTCATGGGCGGCGCTCCGCGGGTGTGAGTGTCACGTGCTGCGACGACGGTGTTGTCCGGTACTTCGCTTCGTCGACACACCGTGTTACCTGAATCACAATTTTTGTTCGGTGTGGTACCCGTTCGGACCAAGCCGGGTGGGAATCGGCACCGAAGTACTGGTGAGCGTTCAGGAGAGGACGCGCGTTGCCAGTGAGGAGATCGGCCATGAGTTTCGGCATGGACAGGCTCGAGGACGTTGTGCCCCGCGCCGTTGCGGGAGATCGACTCGCTCTCGAACAGGTGCTGGTGTTGATCCAGCCACCGGTTCGCCGATACTGCGCAGCTCGCATCGGGAATCTCGACGTCGCCGCGGACGATGTGGTGCAGGAGGTCTGCCTCGCACTGGTCACCGCCATTCCCAAGTACCGCGACATGGGGAAGCCCTTCATGGCGTTCGTGTACGGGATCGCCGCGCACAAGCTGGCCGACGCAGGTCGTAAATCGGTTCTGCGACAGTCGTTCTCGATCGACGAGATGCCGGAGGAGCAGTCCACCGATGCCGGGCCGGAGCAGCTCGCGCTCGGCGACGAACTGCGTAGCCACACCCAGGCATTGATGGACACCCTGCCGACGAAGTACCGCAAGATCATCCTGATGCGAGTCGTGTGGGGAATGACGGCACCGCAGACCGGCGAAGCACTCGGAATGACGGCCGGAGCCGTGCGAGTGGCCCAGCATCGCGCGATGAACATGCTGCGCGCCGAGCTGTCGAACTTCTCGCTGCTGGCGGCGCGCGCCGTCGCCTGACAAACCTCGCCAAAGCGGGACTCCGGGGCCGAATGTCCGAATCGCCGGACTGAGTAACCGGAGCTACATCTTTCCAAGACATAGCGGCAACGTGGCGGTTCTACGTTGTTGATCCATGACCGCCGTACAGCCTGCGCCGACAGACACCGCGCTGAAAGAGACGCTCGAGGACTACACGCTGCGCTTCGCGCCGCGTAGCTACCGCAAGTGGGGTACCGGTGTCGTCGCGACGTCAGCGCTCGGCGGCATCGCGTATCTCGCGGACTTCGCCATCGGTGCCAACATCGGAATCTCCTACGGAACCGGCAACGCGCTCTGGGGCATCCTGGTGTTCGCCGTCGTCATCTTCCTGACCGGGCTCCCGCTCGCCTACTATGCCGCCCGCTACAACATCGACCTCGATTTGATCACGCGGGGAAGCGGTTTCGGCTACTACGGGTCGGTGGTCACCAACGTCATCTTCGCGACGTTCACGTTCATCTTCTTCGCGCTCGAAGGCTCGATCATGGCGCAGGGACTCGAACTCGGCCTGGGCATCCCGTTGCCCATCGGCTACGCGGTGTCCACGATCATGGTCATCCCGCTGGTCATCTACGGCATGAAAGCCCTTGCCAAGCTGCAGGTCTGGACCACCCCACTGTGGCTGGTGCTGATGGTGCTGCCGTTCGTCTACCTCGTGTTCAGCAATCCCGATTCGGTCGGCGAGTTCTTCGCCTACGGCGGTCAGGACGGTGCCGACGGCAAGGGGGTCAACATCGGATCGGTGATGCTCGCGGCCGGCGTGTGTCTGTCGCTCATCGCGCAGATCGCCGAGCAGATCGACTACCTGCGTTTCATGCCGCCCAAGACTCCCGAGAATTCCCGACGCTGGTGGACCGCAGTGCTTCTCGCCGGTCCGGGCTGGGTCATCTTCGGTGCGCTCAAGCAGGTCGTCGGACTGTTCCTCGCCGTGTACCTGATCGCCAACGTGGTCGACGGATCCACCATAGCCAACGAGCCGGTGCACCAGTTCTTGGAGATCTACGAGAACTTCATGCCGGGCTGGCTCGCCATGACCCTTGCGGTGATCCTGGTCGTCATCAGTCAGATCAAGATCAACGTCACCAACGCGTATTCCGGGTCGCTGGCGTGGACCAACTCCTACACCCGCATCACCAAGACCTACCCGGGTCGCATGGTCTTCGTGCTGTTCAATCTCGCGATTGCGCTGATCCTGATGGAAGCCAACATGTTCAGCTTCCTCAACGACATCCTCGGCTTCTACGCCAACTGCGGTATCGCGTGGATCGCCGTGGTGGCGTCGGACATCGTCTTCAACAAGTACATCCTGAAGCTCTCACCCAAGGTCCCCGAGTTTCGACGTGGCATGCTCTACAACATCAATCCGGTCGGCTTCGGATCGATGGCGGCGTCGGCCATCCTGTCGATTCTGGTGTTCTTCGGCGCATTCGGACCGGCGATCAAACCGTACTCGCCGATCGTGGCTCTCGTTCTCGCACTGATACTTCCGCCCATCCTGGCGGTGGCCACCAAGGGCAAGTACTACCTGCGGCGTACCGATGACGGCATCGATCTGCCGATGTTCGACGAGCACGGCAACCCGTCCGACGCACTCGTGATGTGCCACGTCAGCGGAATGGAATTCGAGCGACCCGACATGATCGCGTCCAACGTGCCCGGGCCCAACGGGGAGAAGCAGTACATCAGTTCACTGTCGCTGAGCACCGACAAGACGGGGGAGCACATCCTGCCCCCGCAGTAGCGACTTCGTCGCAGGTGAGTGGAAACTCGTAGTGGGGCCCGGGCGGATTCGAGCGGTGGTCGCAACGGGCCTGATCATTAGGGATGTTTGCGAT
>NZ_JASHKS010000083.1:0-2661 GCF_030056835.1 Rhodococcus sp. IEGM 1372
GCGGCCTGAAAATAGTCATCTCCATTGTCCGAAATCCTCGCGGCAGATCAGTTTGCGAGTGGCGCTCACGAATCGGGATCCGTGATTCGGGCACGTTCGGGTCGAAGGTCGGGGTTCAGACTAGTTACGTTCCGCGTGGATGTGTCGCCGGCGGCTTTGGCGACTCGGGCGGCGACGGCTTCGGGTGTGATCAGGTCGTTGGGTGTGCAGTCGAAGATATCGCACAGCGCGACAAGCACTTTCATCGACAGACGTTCGGGTTTGTCGGTGACGAGCCGGTAGATCTGCGCGGCGGAGAGGTCGATGCCGCGCTCGCGCAGCAGCGGTGCCAGTTGGGTGGTCTTCCACATGTCGTGGGCGGCCATCTGCTGACGGAGCTTCCAGTGGAAGTCGAGTTGGCGTCGTCGGGTCACGTGCCGGCTCCGGGATCGGGCAGTGCGAGTGCTCGTTCGATGGTGTTGTCGAGGACGGTGCGCAGTGTGCGGGTGCGGAAGTCGGAGGAGACCGAGGTGTAGAGGGCGGTGGTCGATGCGTGGGAGTGACCGACCTGCTGTTGGACGAAGAGTGGGTCGTACCCGTCTTCGATCAGGTGGGTGACGTACGAATGTCTTAGGCAATGCAGGGTCAGCTCGTCTGCCAGTCCGAGGGCGCGGCGGTATTCGGCGAAGCGTGCGCCCAGCTTTTCCTTCGACACCCGCGGTGATCGTTCGCTGGGCCACAGTGCGGTGGAGTGGGGTGTGCGGGTGTTCAGGTCGTGGCAGTGCTCGATCCACTGCGTCATCACCCGCACCGACCACGGGAAGACGGTCAGGACGCTGCGGCGTTTCGGTGTGCTTCCCTTGTTGGCTTTGCCCCAACGCACATAGAGGACTCCGTGGCCACCGAACTCGGTCGCGTGTGGGTTGGTGCCGAAGTCGGTCGTGTCGAGCATGGCGAGTTCTTGGCGTCGCAACCCCCAGGCGTAGGCGGTTTTCATCGCGGTCGCGACTACGCATGCTGTAGTTCAAGCACTGGCGTGGGCTGGGGCAGTGTCAGGCCAGATAGTCGAAGGTGTTCCTACAGTCGGTGTCGGTGGGAGGTCACTGTCCATCGCCGCCGGCTTGCTCCCTGAATCAACGGTGTGGTCTGTTCTGGAGCGGCTGCGGGACATGGAAGGCTCACCGTTGTTGCTGATCGAACGCGGCGTGGGTCAGAACCCCGACCGATATGCACTTGTGCCTACACATGCGGGACGAGCGAGGGCAATTGACACCTCGACGGGGCCGGAGGAGGTGGAGTCGGTACACCCGGCGTGGAGTGTGATCGGCTGGCGTCACCGTGTCCTTTACGACGCCGTGGTCGCCGCGGCAAAGCCTTTGACCCCGGATGAGTTGTTCACCGCGATCGGGGTCGGCCGCACCAGCGGGTACGAAGCCTTGTTGGATCTGCGCGTCGCCGGTCTGCTCATGGTCGAGAACGCCAAAATCGGTGTCGGCCCGGTCGAACTCGACGACATCGGTCATCGTCACGGTCTCACGTCCGCAGTCCGCGCCCGCATCGTGCGCCACCGCGCCGAACGCATCGTGTGGCGAGAATGGCTCGCAGCTCGGGAGGAGGCACGCACCCCGAAGGAACCGGATCGGTCGTTGTTCGCTATCGCCGACGATCACCCCGCAGACCCGCCCGACCGCGACTACATCATGGCGGTGATGAACACCGGCCCACCAGATCCGTTCTAGCGCACGGTGAACCGGCCACGAACCTGGGGCGGTGGCGGGCGGGGTCGTGTTCGCATTGGTCGCTCTCGCCCGCCCCAGATTCCTGACCGGACGCTGCAACCGCGGCTCGAACTGAACTCGTACACCGGCGTTGCCGTGTCATGCAGGTGCTGCACGATTCGTGGACGTAGTCGATGTCGACCCAGCTTGATCGCTGGTGGTCGAGCTCAGATGACCGGTGCGTTGGGTTGACGGCGGATGAAGTCCGCCATTCCGGGGACGGTGAAGGCAACCAGGCCGCGGGCGGGAGACCAGATGAGGCCTTTGCGTGTATGTAGCTGTATCAGGCACAGCCTTATATTTGCGGATACAATCTGATAGAGCGGGCGGGCGCATATCCAGGGGCACTACGTCGCCAAGCCGCACCCGGCGCGGAAGCCAGTACTGTGACACCTTTGCGGTGTCGATGTCGGCTGATGGGCGGGGAAGTGGCTACCGCGCCGTCATGAGATGTTGATGGTCCCCTGGGGGGTGTCCCTATGGTTTCTGTCAAGCTGCGTGAGCTGCGGGCGGTTGGTAAGGGGTCTTGTTCTTGAGCATCGCGAACAGGACGTCGCATCGGCGTCGAGCGAGGCGGATGAGGGCTGCGTTGTGTTTCTTGAATCACCCTAGGTTCTGAATCACCCTAGGTTCTGTGCCGCCTCCAGTTGGGGCTGATCCTCGGTGGTGAGGTCAGCGTAGTGGAGTGTTTCGTATTCGATCGGGGGCATGTGGCCGATGCTGGAATGAAGCCGCTTGACGTTGTACCACTCGACCCAACCGGCGGTCGCGTACTCGACGTCTGTGATCGTCTTGTACGGCCCCGAGTGGATGATCGTCGTTCGGATGCACTCGGTCTTGTAAAGCCCGGGGACTGCCCCGGCTTTGGTTGACATCTGATCTGTGAGGATCGCTCCTCACGGTG
>NZ_JASHKS010000084.1:0-2594 GCF_030056835.1 Rhodococcus sp. IEGM 1372
ACCAGTGGGGACCTCGACCTGGCCACCAGTGGGTACTTTTTCATGGCCACGGACAACCGGCGTCGGCCACGTTGTGCACGGCTTCGCGCAACTGGCCGCGAGGCTTGACTAGTTCGGTTGCGTACCTGCCGTTGATTGACTCCGCGAGGGAGTTGTCGTGGGCACGGCCGACGATGACGATAAATGCATCAATACCGACCTCGAGGAGGCGATCAGTTGAAGCGACCGAATGGGGGCACCTCGCGCGTACATGGGTCTACCGACTTGAGGCGTCATTGTGGTAGTCGAGTTCGGCCGATCGGTGACGCCCTCAATGCGTCGAACCTGAATTGCCTGATTGTTCGCGTCGAGTAGCAATGAAGTTGCCTTGCGGCTCGAGGCAATCGTTCAGACCGCACACGCGGCCTGAACCACTGAATCCCGACAGTCGACTGAACCATGGGCAGCCCCGAACTTGGGGCAGTGCCGTCACCACGTACCCGTGGTTGCTCACCACGCCCCATAGGTCTCGAGAACCGGTCGTTCGTTCTAGACTTCATCAATGACGACCACGGCCGAACGTCCAGCGGCTACCGCCAATCTCGGACTGAGCGGCTATCTTGCCGTAGCCGCTCTCTTCGCGGCTGTACTCCAAACCGTCTCTATCGCTCTGCAGCCCGGCGTGTCCGGACTGACCCTCATGGATGATGCAGTTGTCGTCGTTTTGGTTGCCAGCATTTTTTCACGGCTGGGCCGCGCGCCGGGGTGGACGGTCTACCTCATCGCAGTGTGGGTGATGCTAATGGTGTTCGGTGTCATCAATTCGATCGTCGGGTCCGGCGTCACGCTGATCCTGTTCCGGCAGGTGACCATTCCAGCTCTGCTCATTCTGGTTGGACTGACAATGACTTCTTATGAGTGGCGAATAATAGCTCGGATCTCCATCTGGATCGGCATCGTCAACGCGCTGTATATGGCGTTGGAGTACGTGGGAGTTCGCCTACTCGACCCTGCCACGCTCGCGTCTTACGACCGCACTCACCTGGTAATGCGTGACGGGCTGCCGGCATACTACTATTACTACGCAGACTCGTTCGGGCTCGGTGAGATCGTCCGAGTTGGCGGGCTCGTTCTCAATCCGCCGATCGCAGGGCTCGTCACTGGCGGCGCACTCGCCCTGCTTTGGTACACGCCAGACTTTCGGTATCGCCGCATGTGGATGATCCTGCTGACGCTCACCACTGCTATGACATTCGGGCGCGGCGGCATCCTGGTTGCAGCATTTGCCATCGTAGTTCCCGCGATGATTCGCAAAATCGGCCGGATGGCGACTGTGGTGCTTATCAGTCCCGCCACGTACTTTATCGGCACAGAGCTGGCCGACGACGGTAACAGTCAGATCCATGCGAAAGGCCTCACCGACGGGTTGCGCTTCGCCTTGGACGGACCATTCGGCCTCGGCTTCGGTGCTACAGGCAACGCACTGAAGGCGCTTGGGCTCACCCGATCGAGCGAGAGCCTGCTCGGCATCGCGTTCGCAGCAGGCGGGGTCGTAACGGTGCTGATCCTGGCCGGCCTGATTGCTAAGTTGTTCGTGTCAATCAACCGCGTGGGGAATTGGGAAGCAGCCGTCGGCATCGGAGTCATCATCGCAGCACTGTTTTCAGAATCCGCAGGTGCGCTGAACGGCACGATCCCATTGTGGATGGCAATCGGTGTCGCACTCCGCAAGGCCCACGAATTCCGGCAGACGAGCACTGCGAATCTATCACCCTGACGGGTACGCAACGCGAGATAGGTGCCGCGGTTAAGCCGGTCAGTTTGGGACCTCGGCAGACAAAAGTTCATTTGGCCAAATTACGTGGCGGGTCGTCAAGCTGGCTTGGCTAGTGCTTCGGGAGTTTCACAGGGTGACGTGCGAGGGGAAGAGGTAGTCGGCTTGAGATGTGGGGCAAGTCCCGTCAAGACCGTGATCGCGGGCTGGTGTGTTGCCTGCGCACGCATAGGGTTTGTCGATGGCGACGGCATTCGTGATCTCTTTACTGATGAGATCGGTGTACCAATTGCGCTGAGGTTGCCCCGGATAGTTGACACTGAGCTAGCAGGACCACAGGTTCCGCTGGAAGGATGTCCGCGTGTCCCGCAAACGCAGCTCGTTCACGACCGAGTGCAAGGTCGAGCCGCTCGTAGGACGATCGATTCCGACCGCACCATCGCCGACGTCGCCCGTGAACTGGGCATCAACGAAGCCCTGCTCGGGCGCTGGGTCGCCGACGAACGTCGCCGTATCGAAGCCGCAGCTGCCTCCGGTGACCAGCCGCTGACCGCTGCGGAGCGCACCGAGCTCTCCCGGTTCCGCAGATAGGTTTCCAGGCAGGAGAAGATATCGCGTTCTTGAAGAGAGCCTCCGCGTACTTCGCAGCAAATCAACAAAAGGTGGAGCTCTACGCGTTGATTGCCATGGAGTGCGCGAACTCCGCAATTCACCGGATGGCATGTTTACTCGACGTGTCGAACTCAGGGTTCTACAAACACCAAGGACTCAGTGTGACAATCAGATGGGACTGCCCCGAGTTCAGTTGACTCGTGGGGTTGAGTGATTCAGGCCGCGTGTG
>NZ_JASHKS010000009.1:0-131465 GCF_030056835.1 Rhodococcus sp. IEGM 1372
ACCAGTGGGGACCTCGACCTGGCCACCAGTGGGTACTTTTTCATGGCCACGGACATGCGACTACCGCCACCCCGACGAACTGCTGCCCAATGATGATTCGACTGAGTCCTGAACCACAGACTTCGCGCGCTTGTCATCTCGCAGTCAACGAGAACCACCAGTTCGCACCCGTCAGCTGACGAACAACAGAATCAACCCCCCAGCATGAACAAGGCTTTGTCGATATCACGTGCGAGCCACGTAATGTCCTGCGCTGCAAGTTGCATTCTGATGTCTTCCACGATCTGCATGTAGCGTCGATACTGTCCGCGACTCGTTGTAGTTTTCACGCCAAGACCCTTCAGCGCCGCGACGGCCCGCCTGTCGAAAACAGCCATGCGCTCCGGTGCCGCAGCAAGGATCAGAGCCGACGCCAACGCGTCGCCAGAGGAGAATCCCGGCAAGACGCTCAGAGCACTCCGTGCCTCGCCGGCTGCCGATACAGTATCGGTCACCTCGTTGTTCGCTGCGACATACATTGCCCCAGTTGCTTGTCGGACCACGGTGTCCGGCGTTCTGTTCAATGCCATGACCCACGGCGTATCTGCACGCAAACGCTTCCAGAACAGCAAAGCTCCGATGTCGACTTTGCCCAGGCTCTTTGCGTCCTCAACTCGGGCCACCACGTCGAACAGGACCTCGTCGTAGGCTTCGGACGCCGCCGCGTCATAGGCAACATGCGCGTCGACAAGGCGTCGAAGACCGTTGGCTTCGAGAATCATTGCTGATGCACCGGTGCCAACTCCTGAACGAATCGACCTGAGTCTTCGTACACGCACCCGACCCCATGCTCCGAGAGCAAAGCGAGCAAATCATCGACCGGCTTGTCAGGAAGCAACATTGAGACCGCCGGTTTCGAATCGATGTGCCTTCGATAGTCGAGTAGCTGCCCCAACGCCATTCGGACAGCCTCTCGTGAGCTAGATGCCTTGGCCTCGTATAGAACATTGTCCGTGTGGTCAAAAATGTCTGCAAGAAGCGAGCGCGCGCCATCATCGACCTTCATCTGATAGCTACTCACGTCCGAGTTCCGCTTGACCAGCGTGGCCGCGAATCTATGCATCATTTCGCTCTCGGCACGCCGCGCACGGTAAGAAGAGAAGCTCTCGACGTAATACTCCTTGATCCGGTTTTCCTCCAACGGAATACGTCTTGATGAGGGCTGGCCGGGAGCACTTCTGCGTCCGCCGAGCCAAGGGTTGTCGGTGGCGCGGCCCAAGTCTTCGATGTGCCTCGCCCACAGCTCGGCCAGTACGGACGCCGACGGCTCTTTGATCAGCCGACCTGAGTTCAATACTGGGAACTTGAAGTTGGTCAGAGCAGATTGCACTTCTTCGACTGGTAGGCGGTCTTCGTCGGCAAGCATCACGTCCCAGCTGACGTCGACGTACTTTGCTTCGCGGCCGCTGTCGCCCCAGTGCTCGCCAGGGAAAATGCCGTCCGAGATGAGCTCACCGGCCGCTACAACGCCACGATTTGTGCCTGTGCGCAGCATGAAAACACGATCCCCTACTAAGGGATCACCATAGCCTTGGCCGAAGCTCCAGAAATCCGGATAAGTGAGACCCGCAGCGGTTTCTTCGATCATCTCCTCGCGAACAGAAGGATCGAGGCCTTCGTCACTTCCGTTCCACAGTACGAAGAAGCTCTTGTTCATTTCCATACCATCTCCTTTGGTCGCATTCATTCACCGTTCAAGAGCACAGCAACCACTCCGCACAGGTGCCGCACTTCCGCCACCGTGGGTGCCAACTCATACGCATGGTGGTGGCAGGCGTTGCTCAGCCTGTTCCACGCGACCGACGCGGCGTCCGCACGTTCCGTGGTATCCAACGACCGCAAGATCACCAAACGCGATCGCATGCTCGGCCTATCGATATCCACGCCCAGCGCCACACATCGCGCGACCACCAGTTCCTCCAACGCCTGGCGAGCGAGGAATGCGGCGAAACGCGCGGAACCGCCTGCAGCGCCATGACTTCCGTCGAGCAGCAATTCCGCGTTGCGGAGCGCCACTGCCGGTGACGTGGTCGTAGTCATTCGGCGAGAATCCCGTCGACCATCTTCTTGAGATCGTTCACCACTTCCCAGGTGATGGGTCGATCTGCACCTTTGTGAGTGCCGGCGTTCGCGATGTGGAGCGTCGGGAATCGTTCGGTTCGGAAGCCCAGCCACTGCGACAGGTCCTTGTCGGCATCCTCATGCACGGCCAGCGCAATCTTGTTACGAGTCTTGTGCACTGCCGACCATCGCTCTTCGGTCGCCAGTCGAGACTCCCCCGCCCTGTGTTGCTTTGCGTAGAACACCTGCTGCGCGGCCGATTCCAGCGCCAACCGGAACAAGCCCGGTGCAACTCGACGCTTGACGTCCTCGGGCACATTCTCGTCCAACACCAATGCCCGAACATCGTTGAAATACCGGGTCGCTTGATTCTGAGTCTCGGAAACACTGATGTTGGAACCTGGTTCGCGCATCACCTCCAACAGCCGAGCATCGACTGCGAGTTGCCTGATCGCAGTTGCCAATCGGTCGTCGTGCGAGAAAACGATGACCTGCCTGGTCTTCGCGAGCGTCGACAGGACCTTGATGAAGCCGTCGATCTTCGCTGGATCCATCGCCTGGATCGGATCGTCCAGCACGATGAATCGGAACGGACTGTTCGGCGTAGTCGCTCTCGGTATGAACAGTGCCAATGCCAACGCATGCAGCTCGCCCTGACTCATCACCGACAGCGCCTCGGACTCCACGCCGTCGACCGAGCCGGTCATAACCACTCGCCTGCTGGTGTTGTGGCCCACCAAGTTGATAGCACCGATGTCGACATTGCTTTCCTGCCGCAACTCCGCCCAAATGTCGCGCGCCTGCTCGGCAATCGGAGCAAGCCGCTGATCCCTCAATTGCTTGGCGTGCGAGGCAATCCACTTCTTGGCCGCGTCGACGTTCTTGACGGCTTCATCCGCCTCTCGCGCCGCGGATTCGAGAGTGGCCCACGCGGCCAGACGTCCAGCAATAGGTGCCCACGTGTCCTCACGCTGAGCCGCCGCTTCCTTGGCCTCGGTGCGCAACGCCTCCGCAGACTCGATAACCGCGGGGATCGTCGCAGCCAAGTGATCCGCCACACCGGAAGAACTCGACTGTTGCTCGCGCGCCAGGGCGACGGACTTTCGGTACTTCGACAAGGAAGGCAGGTCGACGCCCTCCACTGCGGTGGCGTCGGCGATTTCGTTCCCCAGTTCGACTGCGGCGCGTTGCGCTTGGTCGAGTCGGCGGCGGCTGTGCTTGTAGGCGGCCAGTTTCTGGCTCTGCTCGGCAAGCTGCGCCCGCGAGTGCTCGGCCCACGCATCGTCGAGCGTCCCCGTCGCGCAGACCGGGCACTCGATAGTGCCCGTCTCACTGTGCAGTCGCAGGGCCGCATCGAGCAGATCGTTGCGCTGCTCCACAATCGACAGTGCCTCATCAGCGGAATCCGCAATCTCGGCCGCAGCTGCCCGGAGCTCCGCCACGACCTCGTCGACACGCTGCTGCGTCGGGGCGCTCAACGCTGCGAGCCGCTTCAAACCGATGAGCGCGGGCGATGCCGATGCGTCGGCTCCCGTGGCGAGCGCCAGCACCGCGTCGAGATCCGCAACCCGCTTCTTGACCAGGGCTGTAGCGGTTTTGGCACGATCGTCCGACGCATCCGACAACGAGTTCTTGAGCTGGCGCAGGCTCTCCGCTGCTCGTTGACGGGGCCCCTTGACCTCCTTGAGTACCGCTGCCAGTCGCTTCTCGGCATCGGTGATCTCGTCGAGTCCAAGGAGTTTGGCCAGGGCGTCGTGCAGGGTGGACGGCGTCGCGTCGAACAGTCCGCCGATTTCGTCGTAGGACAGGATCGGGCGATGTAGTTCGACCGCAGACTTCCACCCCAGTGCATCGGTACCGGTGCTGCGCTTCTGCTTCCCCACCTGAGTCCAGGTGGAGCATCCCTTCAGCGCGGCATCGGAGGTCCAGTCGACACCGACTACCGTCGGTCCGGACCCTTCGATCGTGAGCCCCACCCGCACCTCACACGGATCTCCCTGATGCAGATTGCGCCAGGTATCGGCCCACAGCTTGGCCTTGTTCTCCCAGCGATAACTCGAACCGGTGATCGCGAATTCGAGGGCCTCGGCAAAGCTCGACTTTCCCGATCCGTTGCGCCCACTGACGATCGTGATGCCCGGCGCGGGGTGTAGCTCCAGCGCTGCTTTGGGCCCGATGCCCCGGAATCCCGCGACAGTGATCGAGGTCAGAAACGCACCGACCGGCTCTTCGAGGAGCTGACTCCCCGACGGCTCCGGAACGTGCGGGGTCGAGATGCCGTCGAGAAGCTCCTGCAGTGATGTCGGCCCTTCCAGGGCTGCGAGAACGAAGTACTTGACCTCTTCGGACAGCTCGGCATCCGCATCGATGGCGTCGATCACCACGTCGACGAGTGGCCTGTCGACAGCATTGTCGGCTACGGTCACCGGCACTCCCCTGCTCGTTCTGATGGCTAACCAGACCCCACAGTTCCATATGGGACCGACAGTTCGCAGGGACATCGCAAACGCAACGGAGTGTGTCGGTGCCCGATGCTTCGATGGCGGTATGTCACGACTCGACGAGGGGTTCCCGCCGCCCACGGCCTGTGTGCAGTGGTGTCAGCACCGCAGCTACGACCTGCATGTCCTCGACGACGGGGTGGAGCTGGACCTGGATTGGTGGAACGGCCATCTCGACCGAGCCGGTCATGATCTCCGGCTACGCGGCCGCAACCTCGACGGCGAAATCGTCGAATACGGCGGTGCCACCGTGCAGCGCAACGATCTCCGAATCGGCACCGATCTGGCTGTAGGTGAACACGATTCGCTCGGCCTGCTGTTTCTCTGCGCAGCCTGGCAGGGCAGCCACCGGCACCGCCGAGCGATGCGGCGATTCCCGGATGTCATGAACCCGCACCTCAGCCGTCCCGACGAGAACCCCGTCGCCAAGACCCTCGCCGTGCTCGACAGCTGCGTACGCAATCGCGTCGTGCCAGACCATCCGAACTCGACCTGGTCCGGCTGGCCCGATGCACCCGGCGTCGGAATGTCCCTGATGGCGACGTTCCTGTGGGCGGTGAAGGCGTCGGTCTACGGCGGCCCAGCACAGCTGATCGACCAATACGGAGTCTCGACCCTCATCCACGAAGGATGGCTCGAAGACCCGTCGGTCACTGGATTCACCCGTCGCCGCTACGACCGCTACGTCGAACTCATCACCGCATGGGCCACCGACATCGGCACCAGCCCCGAACTCGTCGAAATGTGGCTCGTGCAGCGCTGGAGCGCCCGACTGAACGAAGCACGACACGGTCGATACACCGCGCCCACGTTGTTCTGAATCAGCCTGCAGCTCAAGCGGATCCGAGCATGCAACTTTCCGTGGCACGCTGACCGTCGACACACGTCACGGAACGAACAGCACACCCAAGCCGGGGATCAGAGCATTTGACGCATCGGGATTCTCGCGGTCGTGGGTGACCGTCACGACCACTGGCCCCGCGCCTGTCTGAGCCGTCACCTCGACGGGCAAGCGATATGCCTGCGAGCCACCCTGATTGGCGGGCTGAGTGCGATCGACTTCGTCGTTCCAGTGCCGCAAGCCTGCGGAGCCCACTTTACCGGTAGACAGATTGCGCCAGTTGACCGTCAGGTGCCGGTAAGCGAACTGGTAGTAGTACGGACGTAAGTCGGCAGCAGCGAAGCGCACCTCACCCGGCTTCTCGCCGACCGTCGCCTTGATCGGGATCGTTTGGATAAGTCCGCCAGGAACGCTCACCGGGCCGAATTCGGGACCGGTGACGACTGGCACCAGAAGCTCGGACGTTGTGGGCGCTGCCGTGGCCGTACCGACGCCCACCCCCAGGACCAGTGGTACCGAGAGCGCCAGAGCTACTGCGGCTTTTCGTATCGATAGCTGCATTGCATGCCTTTCGTGTTGTCGGATCAGGGAACGAGCACGAGCCCAGCACCGGGGAGAAGAGTGTCGAGGTACGGAGAGCCCCATTGGCCGCCGTTCGAGTAGTCCTTGGTGTGCGTCACCATCACCACGACGGGACCCGGTCCGGTATTCGCGACCACCTCGAGGGGTAAATCTTCCCGCCCGTAGGGTCCACTCGGCGACGGCGTCGGATCGTCCTGCCAATGCCGCAGATCGGCGGTCCCCGTTGCACCCGTCGCAAGGTTTCGCCAGGTCAGGTTCAGATACCGGTAGGGATACTGATCGGCGAACGGGGCAATATTCGCGGCCGAGAAGGTAGCAACACCCGGCTCGTCACCCACCGTGGCTTTCATCGGAATGGTCTGGAAGAAGCCACCGGGAACGGCTCCAGGAGCGATCTGGAAACCGGTCACTATCGGCACTTGCAGGTTCGCCACCTGCGGGGCAGCCGCCGCCGTACCCACGCCGATGCCGAACACCAACGGGACGGTGAGGGTTGTCGCTACTACAGCTCGCCGCAATGGCTTTCGCATACTGCATCCCTTTCGTCGATGTCACACAACGCGATTCCACCTCGAACCGGAACCAGAGCCACATCACTTGGGTTGAAGCTGAAACATCAAGTGGTTCTTGACTCTTTCGTCGACCCACCCTCGCAGCAAATACGACACAAGGACCACTCGTATACCGATTCGTGACGGGGTCGTGACACGAATGACGTTAACAGACCACTTGGCCCGTTCGATTCAAAGAGTAGAGGTGATGCACTCCGCAGCCACCGGTGAGGACGACGAATGAGGCAAGTCCGCAACATCGTGGCCACGTGTGCCCTGGTCGCCGCTACCGCCCTTGCAGCCACCGCCTGCGGGTCCGAGGAGCCGACCACCACCGATACAGCCCCGGTCACCAGCGCGACTCCCGCTCCGTCGGCCGGCGGCTCCCCCGGCGGCGGCACCGGGACGGACGGATCGGCCGTCGAGGCTCCGAAGGTCGTGACTCCGGCACCGGAGCAGCCTGCCGATGCGGGACCCGCCGCCGTACAACCTGCACCCAATCGCGACGATGTCAACGTCGATGCACGCGATTTCGAGTTTGCCGAGGGCGAGTACTTTTCCAATCCCCCAGCGGCAACATCTTCTGCGGCTTCAATTCCGTCAATGCACCGGGTACAAAAGTAGGTTGCCAGGTGCGCTATTCGGTTCCAGGCAATACCGGCCGAGTCTGCGGCAACGTTGCCAATCACACCTACGGGGTGAAGATCACCCAAGACAGCATCGTCGAGCAGATCTGTACCAATCAGGGAATCTTTCTCCCCTCGAACTTGACCAGGGACGTCCCGGTTCTCGAGTACAGGCAAACGATTGGGGTTACCGGCAACTTCTGCCGCTCCACCGAAGCCGGCATCACCTGCTACGACGGCGACAGAGGCTTCATGATCTCCCGCGACGTCAACATCGCGTTCTGATGAAAGAGATCCGGAAACTCACGCTCGCCGTAGTGGTCACCACAGTTGCGCTGACTGCATGCGGCAATCAGGATGCCCCCGCCGCTGGGTCGGCCCCATCCACCAGCGCCGCCGCGGAGATACCCGCACCACCACAGGTGACCGTCGCGGCGCCGTCGAGCACCAGCGGTGAAGGTTCCGGCGAATCAGCCGAGGCACCCGCTGCCACCAGCGTGAAGCCGACGGCTGCCGATCCCGCGAACAACACCGCACCCATCACGCCGGTAGACCCGGCCACCTACTCGGTGCCCGACAATCAGGTTGCGTGGAAGTCCCCGTCCGGCAACGTGTATTGCAAGATCGGGTCGGGCCCATCCTCCTCCGGCTGTCAGGCCTCCGATGCTCCGGTGCCTGCGGGTGCCGAAGCCGATTGCGCACCGAACACCACATTCACCATCGACATGCTGTCGAAGGGCTTCTATCTCGACCCGGGTCACGTCACACCCACGTGTTTCAACCAGGGGGTGTTCGGGGCCGAGGGTCAGAAAGTGTTGCAGTACAACACATCCATCACCTTCAGCGGGTTCACATGCTTCTCCCGCGTCGAAGCGATGATCTGCGACGCGGGAGGTGGACACGGATTCGTGTTGTCGATGCAGCAGGCGACATCCAACTGACCATGCCCAACCGATCCAGACGGGCCTCCATGATCAAGTCCTTCGGATCGGCCCGCCTCGTCCCAGCGGTTGATCTACCCGACCGCGGTGCCCTCGAGCTCGACCAGCAAACTGGGATACGCGAGCCGGGTGACCCCGAGCAGGGTGCTGGTCGGCTTCACGCCCGCCGCGCCGAGCCTCGCTGCCAAGTCGCCGTAGTGCGGCAATAACGCGTCGACATCGGTGGTGTAGACATTGAGCCGGACGAGATTCGCCAAAGACATATTTGCTTCGGCAAGAACGGCTTCCATGTTGTCGAGGCACAGGGACAACTGCGCGCCCATGTCGTCGGCATGCTGAGGTGAGCCGTCATCGCCCGTCGCCGTTTGGCCGGAGAGATAGAGCGTCCGGGCCTGCCCCGAGACGATCTCCCCCTGGTTGAATCCCATGTCCACCGACCATCGCACCGGGTTGACTGCCGTTCGTTCCATCGCCGCGCGCTCCATTCGATCGTTCGTGTGAGTGTGCACCGTCGAGCCTTGCATGGAATTCGGACATCGTCGGCGGTATAGGTCCATGCGGTCTTGGATGCCTGTGGCGTCCAGGCGACATCCAACCGATCAGCGAGCCTCAACCCGTCGAGGCTCCATGACGAAGTCGTTCAGATCGGCCCGCCGCGTCATCTCCCAGTAGTCGACGATGCGCCATGGCAGTGTCGAGACCACGCGTCCGGCTTCGTTGCGGTACCAGTTATCCATGCCGCCGTGCGACCAGATCATCTTCGCGTGCGCCTCGTCGTGCTTGCGGACGTACTCGGCTTCCACATCGGCCTTGCACTCGATGGCTCCGATTCGCTTGTCCACCATGTCGATCAACACATCGACGATGTAGCGCACCTGACATTCGGCGATGGTGATGTAACTGCCGCCATGGCCCAATACTGTTCCGGGCCCGCAGGTGATGAAGAAGTTCGGGAAATCCGGGACGGTGATGCCGAGATACGCGTGCGCATCTTCCGGGCCCCAGATATCGCGGATCGACTCACCCGATCGTCCGCGCACGTCGATCGGCGTCAGCAGCTTGTGGGTCTCGAAACCCGTCGCGAGAATCACGACATCGACCTCGGTCTCCGAACCATCCCGTGCCACAACCGAGTTGGCGGTGATCGAGGAGACGGCGTCGGCGATGAGGGTGACATTGTCGCGCTTGAGCGCTGCGTACCAGCCGTTGTCGAGAAGCATCCGCTTGCCGAAGGGCGGGTAATCGGGAAGCGACTTCTCGATGAGGTCGGGGCGACCGTCAAGCTCGGCTTCGATGTAGCGGGTGAACACGCGTCGATGCGCGTCGTTCATCGGATTGATCGAGCGCTGCGGATGCTCCCATTCGGGATCGACCTGCAGCGAGCTGTGCACACGATCGTTGAAGTTCCAGGCGAGCCTGGTCCGGTACCAGAGCCGATACAGCGGAACGACATCCATCAGGTAGTTGGCGTCGTCGCCCATCTCGGTGAAGTACACGTCGCTCGACGACACCCATTGCGGCGAACGCTGAAAGACCGTCGCATGCCCCACCGTCGACGCGATGGCCGGCAGCACCTGCATGGCACTGGCCCCGGTTCCGACGATGGCGACGCGCTTGCCGGTCAGATCCAGATCGGCCGGCCAGTTCGCCGTGTGGAAGATCGGGCCGTCGAACGATTCGAGCCCGGGAATGTGGGGCACCTTCGGCCGGTTGAGCTGACCGGTCGCGGTGATCACCACATCGGCGGTCAGCGTCTCGCCGTCGACCGTCGTGACGGTCCAGCCCTGTCGCTGCGCGTCGTACTCGGCCGTCGCCACCTCGGTGTCGAAGCGAATGCGTTGCCGCAGATCGTGTTCGGACGCGACATCGCTGAGGTACTGCCACACCTCGTCGCGCTTGCCGAAGTGCGTGCTCCAGGCCCGTGGCGCGAAGGAGTACGAGTAGAGATGGCTCGGGGTGTCGACGCCCGCACCGGGGTAGGTGTTCTCGAACCAGCCTCCGCCCACGTCCGAGTTCTTCTCGAGCACAACGTGACTGATACCCGCCTCGTGCAGCTTGATGGCGGCGAGCATTCCGGAGACGCCGGCACCGATCACGATGACCGACAGATCGTTCGGTGCGGCCACCGGAGTGTCCGCGGCGGTGAACCCCATGTCCTCGGCAACCATGACGCCGAACTCGGGTGGAACCTGCTCACCGACGGCCACGCTGATCATCTCGACGAGGTGCTCCTGGTCGGGTGACGGCACCGCCATGGGCGTGCCCTCGTGGAACGCGCAGATCGCGTCGAGCGCTGCGGAGCGGATGCGGGCGGCCACTGAGTCGTCGAATCCGCCGGTTTCGTTGTTGTCCATGCCCCGGCTACGGGTGGGGCGGTACGGATCGGCGAGCCACGTGGGATCTCCGGTCAGCTGATAGAGCACCGCGACCAGCGTGGGCAGGTTGGCTGCGGTGAGAGCGCGCGAGAGCCGATCTCGATCGATCCGACCCACGGTTTCCGCTGCCGTTACTGCGTCTGTGGACACCGGTACCTCCTGTTGCGAGCTGCTCCATCCGACTCCGACAGCTCAACTAACCATGGTTAGGCAATATGACGCAAGGGTTTCGCGATCCCGAGATTCACGGGGCTTCAACCCTTGACAATGTGGCCTACACCACACAATGCTTCAGGGCACTACCTAACAGCGGACAGGCGAAGGGACACACCCATGGAACTCACCGAGGCGATGCGCACCACCGGCACCTGCAGGCGGTACCTCAGCGACCCTGTTCCCGACGAGGTGTTCAAGGCCGCGTTCGACGTCGCCCGCTTCGGTCCGCAGGGCGGCAACCGTCAGCCCGTACGGTGGATCGTCGTGCGCGACGCCGCCCGCAAGCAGGCCCTCGCCGATCTCTACCTGCCGATGTGGGACGCCTACTTCGCCGGCATCACCGGCGGAACCGTCGCTGTCGGGGCACTGCCCAAGACCGTGCAGGACGCCGACTACTTTGCCCGCCACCTCCACGAGGTGCCCGCCATCGTGGTGGTCTGCGCCGCGCTGGACGGACTGCACCCCACCGACCACGAACTCGGCCGACTCTCCGTCGTCGGCGGCGCATCCATCTACCCCACGGTTCAGAACCTGTGCCTGAGCCTGCGCGATCAGGGCGTCGCGACCGCGGTGACGACGTTGCTGTGCCACGAGGAACCCGCCATTCGCGAGCTGCTCAGCATCCCCGACGACTACATCACCGCCGCGCACATCGCCGTCGGCTATCCGGAGAAGTCGTTCCCCCGCAGGCTCACTCGTGATCCGGTGGAGCAGATCGTTGCGGCAGAGACGTTCTCGCAGCCGATGTTCGACTCCGCTGCTCTCTCCCCTGCCCTTTAACAGCTCGCACCTCGAGGAGTCCGCCGTGCCCGGTACCGCCATCCACCACCGCTCCCCCATCGGCCGCGCCACCATCGGCGATCAGCTGCGTCGCCATGCGCGGACTCAGCCGAACAAGGTTGCGTTCATCAGCTACGCGGCGGACGGCACCCGCGAGGTCACCACGTACGGCGAACTCGATTCTCGGGCAAACCAGTTCGCCAACCTGCTGGTCGATCTCGGGGTGACCGCGGGTGACCGCGTCGCATCGATGGCTCGTAACAGCGTCGATGTGGTGGTGGCGTACTACGGAACCCTCAAAGCGGGCGCAGCCTTCACCGGCATCAACGTGATGTATCGCGCCGCCGAGGTGAAGCACCAACTCGAACACGCGGAACCGACTGTGGTGGTGGCCGATCCGGCCTACGCCGAGATCGTCAACTCGGTGAAGCCGGACACCACCACCCTGGTGACGTTCGGCCCCGAATACGCCGCACTGACGGCGAACACCCCGTCCACCGAGCCGGACGTCGAGATGGGCGAGAACGACGTCGCGATGGTCATCTACACCTCGGGAACCGAAGCGGCTCCGAAGGGCGTGATGATTCCGCACCGCAACTTCCTCATCTCCACCGCGCCCGCGTGGAGCTGGGGCCTGCGCACCGGACCGGAGGACACCTGGCTGTTCGTCATGCCCTTCCACACCATCGCCGGGCTCGGTTCGATGACAACCCTGACGCTGATGGGGGCCACCCTCGTACTGCCCGCGACGGTCGACCCGGCTCAATCGCTCCGCATCATCGCCGCCGAGAAGATCTCCGTCATCGCGCAGACGCCGACGTTCTATCTGGCGCTGGCCCGTGATGAGCAGTTCGGCCCCGAGTCCGTGAGCCAGGTCAGACGCTGCCTCACCTACGGTGGCCAGGTGTCACCGCACACGATCAGCGCCTGGGCCGCCGCGGCACCGGAGGCCATCTGGGGCACCTACTGGGGGCAGTCCGAACTCTCGCAGCTCGGCTCGGTCGGCTGGTTCTCCAGCCTCGAGGACATTCCCGACGGCGACGCGTCGTGGATCGGCAAGCCCGTCACCCACCTCGAGATCAAGGTGGTCGACCCCGCGGGCAACAAGAGCGAGATCGGTGAATTGCTCTGTCGCACTCCGTCGGTGATGCTCGGTTACTTCAAGGATTCCGAGCGCACCGCCGAGGTGTTCCGGGACGGATGGGTACACACCGGCGACATGGTGCGCATCGACGCCGACGGCAACCTGTTCTTCTACGATCGGATGAAGGACATGATCAAGTCCGGAGGGATGAACGTGTCGTCACAGGAAGTGGAACGCACCATCCACACGCATCCGGATGTGCTGCGTGCCGCCGTCGTCGGAGTACCCGACCCGTACTGGTCCGAGGCCGTGACCGCCTTCATCATCGCCCGCGACGGGGTGACGGCCGACCCGGCTGCGATCATCGAGTACTGCCGCACCGAGTTGGCGTCGTACAAGGCTCCGAAATCGGTGCACATCGTGGCCGAGCTGCCCGTCGACCCGCAGGGCAAGATCCTCAAGCGAGAACTGCGGCTGTTGGCGGCGGTGGAGGAGACCGTATGACGCAGCCCGCCGAGGTCACCGCTCTCCCCCGACAGCAACGCACCCGCCAACGGCGAGACGACATTGTCGCCAACGCCGCGAACATCTTTGCGCGTGAGGGCTACTCGAACGTGGGGATGCGCGATATCGCCGACGCCGTCGGCATCAAGGGTGCCAGCCTCTACCACCACTTCCCGTCCAAGGAAGACATCCTCTTCGCGATCTGCCTGACGGTGACGCAGGAACCGGCCGAGGAGAACCTGCCACTGCTCGACGCGGCCGGAACTCCCACCGAGCGCATGTCGTCTCTGGTGCGGGCGCACCTGGTACATCTGAACCGGCGACGGGTGGAGTACATCGTCGGGCTGCACGAGCTCGCCTCACTCACCCCCGAACATCGCACTGTCATCGAGGACTACCGCCGCCAGTATCAACGACGCGTCCGCGATGTCATCACCGCCGGAATGCGCAGTGGTGAATTCACCGTCCCGGATGCGCGATTGGCGTCGTTCGCTCTGACCGACATGCTCAACGGCATCAGCAACTGGTTCCACGACGGCGGCGAACTGAGCATCGACGACGTCGCCGACAACTACGTCGAATTGGCCGTTCACCGCGTTCTGGGTGCGTCACATGGCAATTGACGGTCACTGCGACCCAAGCTTCTCGGGCGTGCGCGAGAAATTGGCGGCCAACCTGGACAGTGGAGCCGAGCTCGGCGCATCCATTGTCGTCGACATCGACGGCCACACCGCCGTCGATCTCTGGGGCGGCTATCGAGACACCGAACGCACCTTGCCCTGGGAGTCGGACACGATCACCAACGTGTGGTCGACGACGAAGATGGTGACGTGCCTGGCGGCGTTGATGCTGATCGACCGCGGCGTGCTCGATCCCGATGCGCCGGTCGCGACGTACTGGCCCGAGTTCGCGGCGGCAGGCAAGGAGAACGTCCTGGTCCGGCATCTGTTGTCGCACACGTCCGGCGTCTCGGGATGGGACAGGCCGTTCAGCGAAGAGGAACTCTACGACTGGGAACTCTCTACTTCGCGTCTGGCTGCGCAGGCTCCGTGGTGGGATTCGCGCACGACGTCGGGCTATCACGCAGCCAGCCAGGGCCACCTGATCGGAGAAGTTGTCCGCCGTGTCACCGGAAAGTCGTTGCGGCAGTTCGTGGCCGACGAGATCGCCGGTCCTCTCGGAGCCGACTTTCAGATCGGTGCCGCCGAGGCCGACTGGGGTCGGATCGCCGATGTGGTTCCGCCACCCCCGCCGACCGCTGACGCTGTGCCCGATCCGACGATGGTCCGTCGCAGGACGTTTCTCGGACCGTTGGTGCAGGCCTCGTCCGCGAATACCCCGGCGTGGCGCGCTGCGGACATGGGCGCGCTGAACGGGCATGGCAACGCACGATCGGTCGCGAGAATCCTGTCGGTCATCTCCCGAGGTGGAACTGTGGACGGCATACGACTGCTGGGCCCAGACACGATCGACACGATCTTCGAGGAGCAATCGAACGGAGTCGATCTTGCCCTGGGCATTCCGTTGCGCTTCGGCCTCGGGTTTGCTCTGCCCCAACATGAATCGATGCCCTACATCCCCGAGGGCAAGGTCTGCTTCTGGGGCGGCTGGGGCGGATCGCTCACCGTTCTGCACCCGGAATCGAAACTGACCATCTCGTACGTGATGAATCGAATGGGTCCCGGAATCATCGGCTCGGACCGGGCGGAGCAGTACGTCCGCGCCGTGTACGAAGCCGTGTGATCCACTGCTTCGTACTGAGCAGATAGCCGACCGCGACCCGTTTAAGCAGGCATAAAGTCCCGAAGCACGGGAAGTCTCGTCGCCGAGCGGTTCGCGAGTGTGGGCACGCAACCCAGCAGCCCCTTGGTGTAGGGATGCGTCGCGGTCGCGACGATCTCCGCGGACGCCTTCTGCTCCACCAACTCGCCGCGGTACATCACCAGCATCGTGTCGGAGAATTCGAGGCACAGCTTGATGTCGTGACTGACGATGAGCAGCGCAGTCCCCTGTTCCTGGGTCAGTTGCTGTAGCAACTCCATGGTTCCGCGGGCGAGCGAGGCGTCGAGCGCGCTGGTCGGCTCGTCGGCGATGAGCAGTCGCGGAGACCCGCACAACGCCAAAGCCGTCATCACGCGTTGACGCATTCCGCCGGACAACTCGTAGGGCCGACTACGCATCACCCGCTTCGTGTCGGAGAGCCCGACCTTGTTCAGCCAGTGCGCGGTTGTGTCTGCACGCTCACGCCTGCCCGTGATTCCCGCTCCCGCGAGCACGTGCTTGAACTGGCCCCCGATGGTCCACACCGGATCGAGTGCCGTCATGGCATCCTGAAACACCATCGCAATTCCGTCGGTTCGCCGCGGCACGCTGCGACCGGTCTCCGGCCGGGCCGGCGTGCCCTCGAATTCGAGACGCGTCGATTCGACTGTTGCGCCCGCCGACACGTCGAGCAATCCCGCGATCGTCATGGCCAAGGTCGACTTGCCCGAACCCGATTCACCCACCAGAGCAACTCGCTCGCCGGGTGCAATCTCGAACGATGCTCCCCTCACTGCGACCACCGCGGAGTCACCGGTTCCGTACGTCACAGTGAGATCCTCGACACCGAGAACCGGCCGGTCGGTTACCGGCGAGTAGTCATCGGTGTCATGATTGCGACTGGTAAGCGAAAGCGATTCTCGCTCTGCGGTTGTCGTCATAGGGAGCTCCTGCCGATACGCCGTCGATTAAGTACGGTGCCCATCGTCGCGGCACGGTGTTTCCCTGAGCCGCGTCGGCGGTAAACAGCGCATTACGCAATACATGCGCCGCGGCAATACGCCCCTGAGCAGCTATTTGTTCGTAAATTTCTCCCTTAAGGCCGTAGCGCGAACAACAAGTTCACCGCCGATGTCCGATATGCTCGTAGTCACCACCGGTGATCTCGACGTCGCGGCCACCTCGGATCTCCCATGCGCATCCCCGAAAGGCGATGACCGATGACTCGCCCCTTCTTCGACGACCACTCCGGCTCCGTTGCCGCCCATCTGCGCAGACAAGCCGATGAGCAACGCACCAGATACATTCGCGCGCAATCGAACCGCGGCGAGAAGTCCGTGACCTCGCCCCGTCGTGTGTACGAACTGATCCGCTCGGGAATCCGCCGCGGCACGATGCCACACGACGAAGTTCTCTCCGAGCAGCATCTCATCGAGACGTTGGGAGCGACGAGAAACGCTGTGCGCAAGGCACTTCAAATGCTGGCAGACGATGGCGTCGTACTGCGCGCGCGTCGAGCAGGGACGTCGATCGCCCACGACATCGTGGCCGTGCGAGAAGGCGAAATCGGTCCGCGAGCCTGGGCAGGTGCGCCGGACGAGGGACGCCTGACGGTGGAGACCCTGGAATGTCGGCGCATCACTGCACCTGCGGTGATCCAAGAGTTCATTGGTACCGAGGTGGACACCGTGATCCTGCTCGAGCAGATAGGCCGAATGGGCGGAAAGCCGCTGTACCTGCGGGTGGGCTACTGCATCACAGATTTCGACATCGAGGACTTCAAGGTGCGGATCGAGAGCAACCATTCGGAATTTCCACCGATGGCCGTTGCTCACCAGAGAATCTTCGACACCACGTTCGGCGGGAGCAGCTCCGTGGTCGAGGCAATCTCGTGCCAGGAACGGCCGGCCGAGCTACTGGAAATGGCGGTGGGTGCGCCGGTCCTACTGCGCGAGTTGATCACTCGCGACACCGACGGCCGTCCGGCAGAGCTCAGTTTCACTCATTTCCGAGCCGACCGAGTCGCCATCATCGGATCCACCGTCACCGCCGGCAGCACCACCCTGAACTGACACCAGGGGGTCGTGTGCATACCGACCCCCTGGTGTCGATCAATCAGAAGTCCAGCAGATTGTCGCGTAACTGTTTGTGCGCGTACGTGTCTCGTACCAATCCGCGACGACGCAGTGCGGGCACCAGACCGTCGGTCACCTCGGTGTAGTACCGACGTCCGAGTCGACCGGTCATGAGGAAGCCATCACCACCGACCGCATCGATGACCTCCTCCATCTGCTCTGCCACGGTATCGGGAGTACCCACCAGCGGCACCGAGGTGATGGACCAGGTGGCAGCCAACTGGCGCAACGTCTTCGGAGTTCCGTCCTCGTTGAGCTTGCTGCTCCCCGAACCCGCGAGAAAGTCCGCGAGTGTCGTGCGGTGCCCGTTGGTCGTCAGCTCCGGCGGCGGAGCATCGATGTCCATCGTCGACAGGTCGTTACCCGTCACTGCGGAAATATGCGCCAACGCAGCGTGCACGCGTCCATCGGTGGCCTCGCGGGACCGTGCATCGAGTTCGCGGGCTTCGCTGTCGGTCTCACCGAGCACCGGGGACACGATGTAGAGAATCTTGATCGAATCCGGATCGCGACCCGCGTCCGAGGCCATAGCCCGAACGTCCTCGCGATAGGCCTTCATCGCTCCGATGCCCTGGGCCTGGCAGATGATCGTGTCCGCATTGCGCGCGGCGAATGCGCGTCCGCGCGGCGATCCACCGGCCTGGCAGATCACCGGCCTGCCCTGCGGCATCGGCAGCGTGTTGAGCGGGCCGCGGGTGCGGTGGAACTTGCCGACGTAATTCGCGTCGTGCACCTTGGTGTGATCGACGTAGGTGTTCGACGCCTTATCCATCACCAGCGCGTCCGGTTCCCACGCCTTCCAGAGCGCATCGACCGCCTCGACGAACTCCTCTGCACGCTCGTACCGTTCGTCGTGCGGCGGCAGTGCGTCCATGCCGAAGTTCTGCGCGGCACGGTCCTCACTCGACGTCACCACGTTCCAGCCGACCCGTCCATGGGACATGTGATCGAGGGTCGATACCACCCGTGCCAGCAGGTACGGCGGGTAGAAGCTGGTGGACATCGTGGTCACGATCCCGAGTCTCGACGTTGCCGCGGCCAACATCGGCACCAGCGCAACCGGGTCGTGCTTCGGCGCATACTGCGCCTTCGCCAGGTCGAACTCCGTGGTGCCGCCGTAGATGTCGGACACCATCGACGAGTCCTCGAGCATCAGATAGTCGAACCCTGCACGCTCGAGCGCCTGGGCCATCTCGACGTGAAAGCGCCCGTCGGCCCAGGAGTCGGAATCGGATCCGGTCCAGTGCGAGCTCCACACCGGCGGACGAAAGCTGGTGAACCAGCCCAGATGCATGCGCGGTGTACTCATCGGGCACCTGCCAGGTGCTCACGGAGATTGCTGCCGCGGTATCCGGTGCCTGCGACGCCGCGTCGTGCGAGTTCGGGCATCAGCCCGTCGCACACATCGTCGACGTACCGACGATTGAGCACTCCGCCGCCACCCCCGTAAAACAGGAAGCCGTCTCCGCCGACCTCGTCGATGACGCTTTCCATTTCGTCCGCCACACTGGCCGGCGTGCCGACCAGTCGCAAGGATTCCGTCCGTTCGGTGGCCACGGTTTCGCGAATCGATCTGCCGTTCGCCCATGTCCGCAGGTTGTCCAGAATGCTGGTGCTCCCCTCGGTCTTCAGATCGTCCGGAATCGGCTTGTCCACGTCGAGCACGGAGAAGTCGATGTCGCCGGACAGCATGATCAATCGGCGTGCGATGGCCGCATCGGTTGGTTCGTAAAAGCGCTCCGCCTTGCGCTTCGCGTCGTCCTCGGTCTCCCCCAGAATCGGCGTCACCATGTAGAGAACCTTGATGTCATCGGGGTTGCGGCCGAATTCTGCGGCACGGGCCCGCACCGTGTTCCGGTACTCGCGCATCGCGTCTCGCCCCTTCGGCGCAGCGACCACGAGGTCGGCTACTCGCGCGGCGAGATCGATCCCGGACTTCGACGCTCCGGCCTGGCACAGCACCGGCTTGCCCTGCGGGCTCGGCAGGGTGTTGAGCGGCCCACGGACCGAGAAGTGCTCGCCGACATGATCGATGGTCCGCACCTTGGTGTGGTCCACGTAGGACTCGAGACCGGGAGCGATCGGCGATGCGGCATCGGCGTCCCAGGATGCCCACAGTTGGTTCGCGACGTCGACGAATTCCTCGGCGATCTCGTACCGGGCATCGTGGGTCGGCAGCGTGTCCTTGCCGAAATTCTGTGCCGCTCGGTCCCCGGTCGAGGTGACGATGTTCCACCCCATCCGGCCACGACTGAGATGGTCGAGCGTCGACAGCAACCGGGTGAGCAGGAACGGTGGGTAGAAACTCGTGGACGCGGTGACGACGATGCCGATCCTGTCGGTCTCGTACGCCAGTCGGGAGGCCAGCGCCATCGGGTCGTGCTTCGGCGCTCGCGGTGTCCACTTGAGTTCGGACTCGAACGTGCCGCCGTAGATATCGGTCAGCGCGGTCGAATCCTCCAGCATCACGAAGTCGATTCCCGCTCGCTCGAGCGCGCGCACGACGTCGACAGCGAAAGTGCCGTCGGCCCAGTCTGTTCCACCGGTTCCGGCAAAGGGGCCGGTCCAGTCGGGGACGAGGTAGTTGGTGAACCAACCGAGAGTGAACGGTTGTGACATCGATCCTCTTTTCCAAAGTGGTGGTCGTGAACGGTCGGGGCAGGGACGGCGGATTCCTCGGTGACGACCACCTTCGATTCGGGGGTCGACACAGCGACGGTCCGCCAGGGTCGAAGTGCCAGTAGGACAGCCAACGCCGCGACGGGGATACACGCGGTGAAGGCGAGTGAGTAGGACGCCTGAGCGACGACAGCGCCGGCGACGAGCGGGCCGAGCATGGTGCCGACATCGAACGTGACTTGGTACACCGCAATGGGACTGCCGCCTCGCCCCGCCAGCACGTCACCGACGGTCGCAGCGCTCGCCACCATGGCGCACGTGCCGCCCACTCCCCACAACACCATCGTCAGCACCAGGATCGGAAGTGTGGGAACAAGGGCGAGAACGACGAGCCCGAGCAGAATCAGACCGGACCCGAAGGCCAGCATGGGCCGTCGACCCCAGCTGTCGACGAGTCTGCCTGCAGGTTTGACGACAACGATCTGCACCACGGCTCCGACGACGAGAACCAGACCCGAGACGAAGGGGCTGCCACCGATCACCGTCGCGACGAACAGAGGGATGAGAGTGAACCGCACCCCGTTGCCGACCCAACCGTTGGCGAAGTTCGACGCGATCGACGCCCGGAATCCGCGGTGGCCGAGAGCACTTCGCAGGGTCATCGGTTCCGGTCGGGTCGTCGTATCGTGCACGACACCGTTCGCGGCGTCCTTCCTGTCACTCGATCGGAACGCGAACCATACGACGGCGACCCCGACGATCAGCGTCAGTGCGTGTGTGAGGAACGGAGCCCGAAGCGAGACCAGAGCGACCGCACCGCCGATCACCGGGCCCAGTACCCCGCCGATGAGGAAGCCGGACTGGAAGACGGACGCCGTTCTGCCGCCGGTTTCCGGGGTGCTGTAGCGGAAGAGCAACTGCTGCCCGGCCACGGTGAACATCGCAGTTCCAACGCCGCCGACGGCCCGGAGCAACAACAGTGAGAGAAACGTCGGAGCGAATGCTGCCGCCAGCGACGAGGTGGCCGCAAGCAGCAGTCCCGCGGTGAGGATCGTGCGTTCGTCGAATCGCATCAGCAGACGAGATGCGGAGAACGACGCCAACACTCGGGTGAAGGCGTAGATGCTCACCACCGAGGACGCCGCCAGATCGGACACCCCGAAATCTCTGGCGAAGACCGGAATGACCGGAGCCACAACGCCGTAGCCGAGACCGATGCACACGTTGACGAACGCCAACGCATACACCGGACCCGGCACCACCGAATCTCTGCGCAGCAACCGCATCAGAAGGACATGAGATTCTCACGAAACATGTCGTGCTCGTATTCGGTGCGTACGAGTCCACGTCGCTGCAGCGCAGGGACGAGGCCTTCGGTGATCTCGCCGACGTAGCGTCGACCTATGTTGCCGGTGATCAGGAATCCGTCACCCCCGACGAAGTCCATCGTCTCGCCCATCTGCTCGGCAACGGAGTCAGGGGTGCCGACGTAGTGCACGTTCTTCATGGTCCAACCCAATGCCGCTGTCCGGGGCGTGTTTCCGTAAGACAGGAAGTCACCGAGCGTCGTCCGGTGTCCGTTGGTGGAGAGCTCGGGGAACTCCTCGTCCAGCTCGTACGTCGACAGGTCGATCTCGGTCAGCGCCGAGATGTGGCCGAGCGCCGACTCGATGCGTGAATCGACATCGGCGGACATCCGCTCCACCTTGGCGCGGGCATCGGATTCGGTGTCGGCCAGCACCGGCTGCGTGATGAACATGATCTTGCAGCTGTCGGGATCACGCCCGGCCTTTTCCATCCGCATCCTGATGTCGTCGCGAAATGCCTTCATCGCGACCGGGTCCTTGGCTGCGCTGAGGATGGTTTCCGCGTTGCGGGCGGCGAATTCGCGACCCCGCGGCGAGCCGCCGGCCTGACAGATGACCGGCTCGCCCTGCGGTGACCGCGGCAGATTCAGCGGTCCGCGAGATGCGTGGTACTTGCCGCGAAAGTTCGTGACGTGGACCTTCGTGTGATCGACGTACGTGCCGGTGTCCCGATCGAGGACCATCGCGTCCTCCTCCCACGAAGCCCACAGCTGCTTGACGAGATCGACGAACTCGTCGGCGCGTTCGTACCGTTGGTCGTGCTCGGCCAGCTTGTCCATGCCGTAGTTCTGCGCGGCGCGGTCCTCGCTGGACGTCACGACATTCCAACCGACGCGCCCGCCGCTGAGGTGATCGAGGGTGGAGAACCGGCGCGCAAGCAGCCACGGCGGGTAGAAGGACGTCGAACACGTCGCGATGATGCCGATGTGTTTCGTCGACGCCGTCAGCATCGGAACCAGCGTCACGGGATCGTGTTTCGGCGCATACAGGCCGTACTTCAGGTCCACCCTCGACGTCTGCTCGAAGGCGTCGGAGACCATCGAGGAGTCCTCGAGCATGATGTAGTCGAAGCAGGCGCGCTCGAGCGACCGAGCGAAGTCCACGTGCAGCTCGCCGTTGGCCCAGGTCTTGCCTTCGTCGCCGGCCCAGGTGGTGTTCCACGGCGGGTTGGAGAAGTTGGTGAACCACCCCAGATGAAATTTGGTCATGCCGTGCTCCTTGCTCTCGATGTGGGTAGATCACTTCTGTGCAGCCGAGACAGCTCGGCGGGTTCTTTCGGGTGAATTCCGCGTAGTCCAGACGCCACGCTCGCCAGCAGCGCTGCGACAGCCATCGCGGCCACGGCGATCACGAATCCCGTTGTCAACGAATCCGATTCGCCCGCAGGCAACATCGCGCTGTCGCCGGAGTAAACTAACTCGCGCAGCGCAGGCGGCAGTACAGACACAGCGAGCACCAGGGCAAGCGCCGTGCTGAGGGTGACCGCAGTGTTGTCCAGGGACACCCGAAGACCGTTCGCCATTCCCGAACGGTTCGGTGTCACTCCCACATTGATCGCGGCGGCATTGGCCGTCTTGAAGATGCCGCCACTGAGACCCAGGGCGAACAGCAGTACGACAATGGGAACGCCCCGAGCCGGCCCCGCGATATGCAGGGCGAGCAGTGACAGCACTGCTGCGGTGCCGAGCGTGGACACCGTCGTCAACGTCCGCGTCGATACCCGGGTGGCCAGTGTGCCCGCGATCGGCGACATCACCGTAGTGCCGACGGCAAGCGCGGTGATCTGCAATCCGGCGTCGATAGGACTCGAGCCCCGGACACTCTGCAGGTACAGCGACATGGTCACCGCCACCGCGCCTTCCGCCATCGTCACCAGAAACGATGCGGTGTACGCACTCCCCCGGAACCTGTCCATCAGCAGCTTCGGATCCACGATCGGATCCGCGGCTCTCTTCTCCCACCACCAGAACAGCGGCACCGCAACCACGACGCACGTGAGCGGTACCACCGACTGCCACGCGCCGAAACCGTCACTGCCCCCTCGATTCACCCCGTAGACCAGGCCGCCGAGGATGACCATCGATCCCACTGCGCCAGCGTAGTCCAGGGGTGCCCCGGCTTTCGGCCGCGGAGTCCGGCGCAGGGTGAGCCAGGCCCACACCGTTCCGACGACACCGAGCGGAACGACGATTCCGAATACTCCACGCCACCCGACGGTCTCGGTCAGCACGCCGCCGAGCAGAGGGCCGATGGAGACGGCGAGCGACATGATCGTGATGTTCCAGCCGATGCCGATCGCGAGCTTGTGCGGCTCGAACGCGTCGACGAGAAGCGCAGTGGTGTTGGTGATCACCGCCGCAGCGCCGATACCCTGCACCACCCGCAGCCCGATCACGACATCCGGGTCACTCGCCAGCGCGATGACCGCGGCGCTGACGGTCAGACAGGCCAAGCCGGCGAGGTAGACCGGGCGTCGGCCTACGAGATCGGCGAGTTTACCGAGCACCAGAATGAACACTGCCGTGGTGAGCAGGTAGGCGAGCATGAACCAATCGGTTTGCGCTGCAGAGGCTCCGAGTCCCGCGCTCATATCCGGTAAAGCGACGGGGAGCATCGACACCGATACGAACGTGATGCTCATCCCGAGTCCGGTGACCGACAGCACGCGCCAGGGATACGAGTCGGGTCGCACCTGCGTCGACGGGCCGACCCCTGCAGCGACGATCAGAAGTCCATCAGGTTGTCGCGGAACAGCTCGTGCGCATATCCGTCACGAATCAGTCCACGCTTACGCAGTTCGGGTGCCAGACCGTCGGTGATCTCGCTGATGTACCGCCGGTTCACGCTTCCTGCGATGAGGAAGCCGTCACCGCCGACCTCGGCCGCGATATCGCCCATCTGCTCCGCCACCGCGTCGGCTGTGCCGATCAGTTGGACGGACTTCCTGATGTCCGAACTGGCCGCCTCGCGCAGTGTCATCCCGGTGGTGTTGGCACCGATCAGGGCCATCGTTCCCCTGCCCGCATTGGTCTCGACGGTGGGAATCGGCGCGTCCAGATCGAACTTCGAGAAGTCGATGCCACTCGCATAGGACATCGAGGCCAGGTTGACGTCGATGTTGTTCCGAAAACCGTCGAGGATCCGCTCGTTCTTGTCCTGCGCCTCTTGCTCGGTCTCACCGAGTACCGGGCTGACGATGAACATGATCTTGCACGAATCCGGGTCCCGGCCCTCCACGATCATGCGGGCCCGGACGTCGTCGCGATACGTCTTCATGGCCTCGACGCTCTCGACCTGAGCCAGAATGGTCTCGGCATGCTTGGCCGCGAAGCCGCGACCTGCAGGCGAACCGCCGGCCTGGCAGATCACCGGTCGGCCCTGCGGCGTCGGAGTGGTGTTGATCGGCCCGCGGGACGAGTGGTACTTGCCCTTGAAATCGATGTTGTGGACCTTCGCGAAATCCGCGAAGACGCCCGCTTCTCGGTCGAGCCGAACCGCATCCGGCTCCCACGAGGACCACAGTTGCTTGACGAGATCAATCCATTCGTCGGCCATCTCGTACCGGTGGTCGTGCTCGAACATCTCCTCGTAGCCGAAGTTCTGTGCCGTCCGAACATTGTGCGAGGTAACCAGATTGACCCCGGCACGCCCGTTGCTGAGGTGGTCGAGCGTGGCTGCCGTGCGGGCCGCCATGTACGGCGGATGGAACGACGTCGTCATCGTCGCGATGAGGCCGAGACGCTCGGTGTGCTGACTCAGGATGGGCAGCAACGAGTTCGGGTCCTGCTTGGGCACCGACCGCGCATTGGCCAACCACCACTCCGAGGAACCACCGAACGAGTCCGGGACGAACGAGCCGTCCTCGAACATGATGTAGTCGAATCCGGCCCGTTCGAGCGATCGCGTCATGTCGATGTACAGCTCGGGATGGTTCCATTCGGTTCCGCCCTCACCCGACCACATCTGATTCCACGACTGCACCTGCCAGCTCAAGAACCAACCAAGGTGGAACATGTCTTCTCCTCTTGTTTCGAGACCTACGGTCGGTCGATCAGAATGCGCGAAGATTCTCGCGGAAGTGGGTGTGCTCGTACGACGTTCGAGTCAGTCCTCGACGCTTGAGCGCGGGCACCAACCCGTCGGTGATTTCGGCGACGTAGCGCCGGTTCATCGGAGCGCCCGCGATGAGGAATCCGTCGCCGCCCACCTCCTGCATGACGCCGTCCATCATGTCGGCGACGTCGTTGGGAGTGCCCACGAATTCCAGGGTGTCGATGGCGCTGTGGCCGGTGATGCGCTCGCGCAGGGTCTGCGTGCCGTCGCCCTTGAACTCGGCGAAACTGCTGCGGTGACCGTTGCTTTCGAGATCTGCCGGCAACGGCGCGTCGAGGTCGAACTGGCTCAGATCGATACCGGACAGGTGCGAGCGCCCGGCGAGGAGACCGTCGATGTTGCTCGCCGCGGCATCTGCCCGACGCTTCTGCTTGGCCTTGGCCTCGGCCGTCGTCTCACCGAGGATCGGGGAGATCAGGTACATCACCTTGACGTCGTCGGGGTTACGGCCTGCCTCGACGGCACCCTGGCGGATGTCCTCGCGGTAGCGTCGCATCTTCTCGGTCCCATGGGGATTGGAGATGATGGCGTCAGCGTGCTTCGCGGCGAACTCCTTGCCTTTGTCCGAGCCACCGGCCTGCAGGAACACCGGCCGACGCTGCGGGCTGGGGATGGTGTTCAGTGGTCCCCTCGACTTGAAGAACTTGCCCTCGAAGTCGATTCGGTTGATCTTCTCGTGGTCGGCGTAGATGCCGCCCGCCGAGGTGTCCGCATGCACCGCTCCGTCTTCCCATGAGTCCCACAGTTTGCACGCGAGTTCGACGAACTCGTCGGCGATGTCGTAGCGGAGATCGTGCTCGGGCATATCGAATCCGTAGTTCTGCGCGGCGCGAGTGTTGCTGCCGGTGACGATGTTCCAGCCGATTCGCCCCTCGGCGATGTGGTCGAGCGTCGACATCAGACGTGCCACGGTGTACGGGTGGTAGAAGGTGGTGGTCAGCGTCGGAACGATGCCGAGGTGCTTGGTCGTGTACGACAGAATTCCGGCGAGGACGGCAGGATCGTGTTTCGGTGCCGCGGACGCCGTTGCCAGGTAGTACTCCATCGAACCCTTGTAGGTGTCCGAGACCTGCACCGAGTCCTCCATGATGAGGAAGTCGAAACACGCCCGCTCGAGCGAGTGCGCCAGGTCCACGTACTGATCGGGCATCATCCAGTCGGTCGCACCGGTACCCGACCACGGCTGGTTCCAGGACTGGACGCCGAAGCCGGCTCCGAGGAACCATCCGAGGTGAAATTTGTTGGCAGTCATAGTTTTTCTCCAGATACGAAACGAGTGAAAGGGTCAGAATTCGAGCAGGTTGTCGCGCAGATGATCGCTGCCGTACTCGGTCCGCATCAGACCTCGGCTCTGCAGAGCAGGCACGAGTCCGTCGGCGATCTCCCCGATGTACCGCCGGTTGTGCGGCTGGCTCCAGATCAGGAACCCATCTCCGCCGACCTCCGCCATGGCGTCGCCCATCTGGGCGGCAACAGCATCCGGGGTTCCGACCAGTTCCATGGATTCGGTTCGGTACGCCACGCAGGCCTCGCGGAGCGTTCGGCCGTCGGCCCAGTTGCGGAAGTTCTCCAACGTGGACTGATGTCCGTTGGTGTGCACGTCCTCGGGCATGGGCTTGTCGAGATCGAACGTGGAGAAGTCGATCTCCATGCTCGCCGACCAGCCGACCAGGACGCCGGCCGGGTTGGCGCGCACGGCCTCGGCTTTGCGCTGCTGGCGTGCCAGCGCGTCCTCGTGCGTCTCGCCGAGAATGGGTGAGACCACGTACATCACCTTCGCCGTATCGGGATCGCGGCCGTGCAGCGCCATCCGGCGCCGGATGTCGGAGCGGTACTCCTTCATCGCGGCAACACCTTTGGGTAGCGCCATGATCATGTCCGCGTGCTTGGCCGCGAAGTCGCGGCCTGCCGGTGAACCGCCCGCCTGAGTGATGACGGGTCTCCCCTGCGGTGACGGCAGAGTGTTGAGCGGCCCGCGGGAGGAGTAGTACTTGCCCTGGAAGTCGATGGTGTGGACCTTGGTGTGGTCGACGTAGGTGGACGTCTCACGGTCCATCACCACGGCGTCGGCATCCCACGAGTCCCACAGCTTCTCGACCAGCTCCACGTACTCGTCGGCGCGCACGTAGCGCTCGTCGTGCGGAGGCAGCGCGTCCATACCGAAGTTCTGGGCTGCGCGATCTTCGCTCGACGTCACCACGTTCCACCCGATGCGACCCGAGGACAGGTGATCGAGCGAGGCGATCGAACGTGCGAGCAGGTAGGGCGGATAGAAGGACGTCGATGCGGTCAGGGCGATACCGAGATGACTGGTGGCCCGGGTGAGCAAGGGAGCCAACGCCATCGGATCACCCTTCGGTGCCCACCCGCCGGTCTTCAGGGTTGCTTCCGAACTGCCACCGTACGTATCCGAGACCATCGACGAATCTTCGAGGAGCAGAAAGTCGAAGCACGCGCGTTCGAGTGTCTTGGCGAACTCGACGTAGAAGTCTCCGTTCAGCCAATCCCCACTGTCGGAACCCTCGAACGCGGTGTTCCAGGACGTCGGTACGAAGCTGCCGAACCAACCGAGATGAAATCTGTTGTCTGTCATGGTCACATTCGTTCCTCGCTGGTCGTTCTTCCTCGGTGTCGGTCAACTACACCGCGCGGATGTTTCGCCCGGCCACGTTCTCGGTAGCCGTCGGATTTCGCCGCGGATCGCGGACATTTCCGCACGCAGTTCGGTCGGGAAGCCCGATATGACCACCGACCGAACTGCGTGTGGGAGTGCGCTCTACGAACCGAGCGTCAGATTGGAGTAGTCGATCCGGAAATCGGTGCGCTGTACGAATCCGCCGATACCTGCCTCGAGCGCCACCGACGGCCGCACCCTGGCGATGAAGATGTAGGGAGCCTGCTCGGTCATGCGCAGCTCAGCCTGGTTCCAGAACTCACCGGCTTCCGGACTGAGTGCGTCACCCGCATTCAGACCCTGGTCCACGAGCGAAAGAAACTCCGGGTCGTTCCACAGTGCCGTGTTCGAGCCACCACCGGGCTGCGTCAGCAGCTGCAGCGAGTACGGCGGGGTCATCGTGACCGACGCCCCGATGCTCAGACTTGCCTGGATCTTGCCGTCGAGCTGATCTGCATTGAGCTGTGCCGCCGGGATTTCCGCGATCGTGACGTCGATACCCGCTTCGGCTGCATAGGACTGAATCTGGATTGCAGTGTCCTGCGCCGCAGGCAACTGGTTGTTGACACTCAGCGTGAACGAGAAGCCGTCCGGCATACCCGCTTCGGCGAGCATCGTCTTGGCCCTGGCCGGATCCCCCTCGAATGTCGGCAGATCGGAGCCGTCCCAGTTGGGAGCCTTGTCGTCGAGAACGTGGTTGTACTTGTAGGCACGACCGAAGAACACGTCCTCCATGATTTTGTCGTAAGGAATGGCGTAGGCCATTGCCTGACGCACCCGAACGTCATCGAACGGTGCCGTCGTGGTGTTCATGGCGTAGAGCAGGTACTGGTTGGACGTGGTGGTGGGCACGGAGACTGCGTCGTTGCCTTCCAGTGTCGCCTGATCGGAAGAGCGCAACGCCAGCGCCACATCTGCGTCACCTCGCGTCACCATGTTCGCTCGGGTCGCTGGATCGGCGACAACTCGACGGATCATCCGCTTCACCTCGGGCTCACCCAAGACGAAGTTCGGATTCGCCGTCATGACGATTTCCTGGCCGGGCGTGACGGACTCCAACATGTATGCGCCGTAACCGAAGTTGCCGCGCATCATGTCCTCGGCACCCCAGGCCACCGCATACGGATCCTCGGGAGTGGCGTTCTCGATGAGGTAGTTGCTGTCGTAGATCGACCCGATGTTCTCGGCCAGGTTGGCCAGCAGGGTCAATCCGTAGCCGGCCTTCTCCACGGTGAAGCTGACGGTGTAGTCGTCGACCTTCTTGATCTGGGTCGCCGGGTCGGTCAACATCGGCTTGTAATAGCCGGCCATACCGCCACCCGGAGTGGCGAACTTGCGCTCGAAGGACCACAGCACGTCGTCGGCGTCGAGCTCGTTACCGTGCTCGCTCATCACGCCCTGCTTCAGGGAGAAGGTGTAGACGAGCTGGTCGGGGCTGACCTCGTAGCCTTCCGCCAGATACGGCTCGAAATTGTAGAAGTCCTGAACCAACGCATCCGAGCCGTCCTCCTCGACGTACGGCTTACGAATCAACTGCGCGTGCATGTTGTTGGTGACGTCCTGATTGTCGGTGCCTGCGGTGTAGCCGTAGTCGCGCACCACATTCGACGCCTGATCCGGTGTCACGACGACGATTTCACCGGTCGCCGACGCCGAGGACTCGGTGCCGCCGTCCGAGCACGCGCTCAAGGCGAGGGCACCGACGAGCAGCGGGACCGTCCACCTGAGTCCGATGGAAAGACGATGAGGGGTTTTCACGAGGGTTTGTTCTCCTTGTTCGGTGCACGGGTGCAGGTGTCATCGCCGGTCGAGCCGGTGGCGTCGATCGCGGGAGATGAGGGAAGAGGGGGCTTTCGCGGACCGCGCTGTCCGGTGTGAAGGTGGCGGTGTCAGTGGGAGCGGCGGGTGCCCTTGGTCAGCCTGCGACCGACGATGGCCACCGAGGCGACGGTCAGACACAGCGCGAATGCGGGAGCGCCTGCCGACCAGAGCTTTCCGATGGCGGCGTCACCTGCACCGCGGGTGATCATCGAACCCCATTCGGGGGTGGGCGGCGGCAAACCGACACCCAGGAAGCCGAGGGCAGCGGTGAGGATGATCGTCATACCGAACACGACCGACGCGTTCTGCAACGCCGGCACCGACGAGTTCGGCAACACGTGACGGAACACCAGCTGCGTCTCGGACAGTCCGGCCTGACGGGCCGCGTCGAGATACGCGTCGCCGCGTACCCGCAGTACTTCGGTACGGACGAGCCTGGCCTGAATCGGCGCGAGAATGATCGAGAGTGTGAAAATCATGGTGATCGAGGACGTTCCGAAGAACGACACGACAACCAAGGCGACGATCACGGTGGGAACGGCTTCGAGCAGATCGAGGAAGCGCGCCGCGCCGCGGGCCAGGAAGCCGCCGAGACCGCGTCCTGCCTCGTTCATTCCGATGGTGAGTCCGATCAGAATTCCCGCCACGGTTGCGGCCAGTGTGACGGCGAGGGCGATCGTCACGTCGATGCGGGCACCGGCGATGGTGCGGGAGAACACGTCGAGTCCGTTGGAGTCGGTGCCGAGAAGGAACTCGGAATCCGGTGACAGAGAGGGTGCGCCGACGACCTTGGTCGGATCGAACGGGACGATCCACGGCCCGATCAGCGTGATCAGCAGAATCACGGCCAGCGGAACGAAGAGCAGTACGGTGCCGACCGAAACCGATCTCCGTCTCGGCGGCTTCACACTGCGAGTATCGGACTCGACTTTCTTCGGTACCAGAGCAACCATCAGGAACCACCTCCTGCTCGGCCCGGCTTGCGCCGCGGGTCGAGCAACATGTTGACGAGATCGACACACAGAAACACGATCAGCGAGATTGCCGCGACGACGAGCAGGAATCCCTGCAGCGCAATCAGATCCGTCGCCGCGACCGCCTCGACGGCGTAACGGCCCATGCCGCCGAGTCCGAACAGGGTCTCGAGGATGACCGCACCGCCGAGAAGAGAACCGAAGACCATGCCGAACAACGCGACGGTCGGCGGCAATGCTCGCCGGTACGCACTGGCATAGATGTACTTACGGGCCGAACCGGTGGCGATCTTGAACATCGTCGGTTGCGCGGTCAGGCTCGAATCGAGAGCTGTCAGAAGCTGTTTGAGCAGAATGGGGGTGACCGAGAGCACCAGCACAGCGATCGGAAGCAGCAGGTGCGAGATCATCGAGGACACCACCACGGTGTCGCCCCGCAGAATCGCGTCGAGCAGCGGGAACGAGGTGAGCGGCTCGGGTTCGGTCAATCCGGCCCGCACTCGGCCGGTAGGGGCGGGAACCACCTGCAGCGTGGCGTAGAACAGGAAGATTCCGACCACGCCGACAACGAATTCGGGAACGGCACCGGCTGCTTGGGCGTAACCGCGAACAGCCCGCGCCACAACCGAACCGGGCCAGGCCACGACCACTGCCGAGAGCAGCAACGTGATCGCCAGGAGAAAGAAGAACGCAATTCCTGCGAGTTCGAGCGTGCCCGGTAGCCGGTCAGCGATATCGGTCGTCACCGGCCTACCGGTCATGATCGCGTTGCCGAGGTCGAAGTGCAGGAGATCGCGCAGATACGACATCAACTGGGACAGGAGGCTGCCGTCGAGACCGAGCTCGGCCTTCGTCGCCAGGTAATCGGCCTCGGTCGCTTCGGGACCGACCACTTCGCGGGCCGGGTCACCTGGAATAGCGCGTACCAGGAAGAACGCGGCGACCGCGAAGACCAACAGATGCAGCGGTAGGACGGCCACTCGGCCGAGCCACCACCGTTGACGTCCGACAAATGTCTTCATCGCGCAGCCGCCACGGCGAGTTGCTCGACTGCTTCGTCACCGCGGTACGCGTCGAGCAGTTCCGCTGTGTACGGGTCCTGTGGTCGCTCGACGACATCGTCGGTGGTCCCATGCTCGACGATGACGCCCTTCCGCATGACGACGAGGTCGCGGGCGATGAAGGCCGTCGCGGGAAGCCCGTGCGAGACGAAGACCAGTCCGCATTCCGATTCGATGCAGTACCGACGGAGCATGTTCAGGATTGCGCCCTGAACCGAGACGTCCAACGCGGACACCACCTCGTCGCACAGCAGTATCCGGGGCCGAACGACCAACGCCCGGGCTATCGAAAAACGCTGCCGTTGACCTCCCGAGACCTCCGAGGGAAATCGGTCCGCCATCGAGGGGTGGATTTCGAGGGACTCCAATGTCTCGTCCACTCGTGCGTCTGCGGCCTTGTTGTCCATCCCCAGAAGCCGCAGGGCGGGTAGCCGCACCGCATCACGCAGGGTTCGGCGTGGATCGAAGGACGATGTCGTGTCCTGCGCGACATACTGCACCTTCGACCGGAATTCACGCCTGCCGGCCTTCGAGGACAGCACCCCGTTCAGTTCGGCTCCGTTGTAGCGCACCGAACCCGTCGTGGGCGAGAGCAGCCCGCACATCATCCGAACCAACGTCGACTTGCCGGATCCCGACTCACCGACGATTCCGATTGCCGAACTCGACGTGATCGTCATGTCGATGTCGTTCACGGCCGGTGCGCTGGATCCCGTGCGATCGAAACTCTTGCCCAGGTGTTCGACGTCGATCTCGGCGTACGCAGTGCGCGAATTGCCACTCATCAAGATCCTCCAAGCCGGTTGTCTCCAGCAGATCTGCTGCTTGAATGCACAGCTTTCGCGACACGCATTACTGAAAACGACCTCCGGCGTAACTGAAGTATTACGCCGCCTGAATCCGCTGGTCAGAGGCCCCGGAACTTTATTAACGCCGCAGTGACGTAGGTCTCGGCCACCCTTCGCGCCGGCGTCGAGCGGCGTTATCGGAACCTACAAACGGCTCGAGCAGGGGTTGTACGCGGCGTAATAACTCATTTACGCCTGCGCCACGTTCAGTAATGCCGCTGCAGCAGGCTTCGTTCATGAGCAACCGATGAGTTGCCCACCGTCACGAGAGGATTGGCATGAACGAGCACGCTTCCGCCGACTACGTCGAGCCGACGCAGTTGTCCACCGATCGACTCCACTCGGGCGTTGCCCGATGATGCACCTCGGATGGTTCTTCACCACGGGTTTCGGAGTCTACGGCTGGAACCAACCATGGTCCGGCAACGTCGCGTCGGACATCGGTCGACCCGATCTGTTCGTCGACGCGGCAAAGAGCCTCGAGCGCGCCGGATTCGACTACATCATGCTCGAGGATTCCTCGGTGTTGTCCGACGTGTACCGCGGAACGTTCGAGAGCTCGGTTCGACGCGGCACCACCGTGCGTTTCGACCCGATGCCACTCGTCCCACTGATGGCCGACGCCACCGAACGAATCGGCATCATCGCCACCGTCGCCACGACGTTCTACCCACCGTTTCTCGCCGCACGGTTGATGTCGACCCTCGATCATGTGACCAAGGGCCGCGTCGGAATCAACCTCGTCACCGCGAGCGCCGACGGAGCCGCGCAGAACTACGGACTGCCCAAGCAGATCGAGCACGACCTTCGGTACGAGATGGCCGACGAATGGGTGGACGTCGTATCGCAGCTGTGGGATTCATGGGACGAGGATGCGCTTGTCCTCGACCCGGAGTCCGGAGTGTTCGCCGATCACGAGAAGATCCACAAGATCGATTTCGCGGGGAAGTACTACGCCTCGCGTGGCCCGCTGAACATTCCGCGCGGACCCCAAGGGCGGCCGGTGATCTGCCAGGCCGGCGGCTCCCCTGCCGGTCGCGCATTCGGTGCCAAGCATGCAGACACCATCATCGCCAACGTTCGCGGACTCGACGCGATGAAGGAATACCGCGAGGACATCAGCCGCCGATTGGTCGAGTACGGCCGCAAGCCGGACGACGTCAAAGTGCTGTTCCTGGTCAGCCCCATCATGGCGGACACCGATGAGGAAGCCATCGTCAAGCGCGATCGCATGCGCGAAGTCCAGAAGAACAACATCGACGGCATACTCGCCGCGATGTCGTATCTCAGCAGCACCGATTTCTCCCAATTCGACATCGACGCGCCGGTACCCGATCTGACCAAGTACAACGGCCACAAGAGCACGCTCGAAGACATGGCCAAATCGGGCAAGACGCTGCGCGAGATCATTGCCAACTATCCGACCGTCGAGTCGATGGAACTCGTCGGAACAGCCGAGACCGTCGCCGAGAAGATGGACGAGGCAATGGAGTTCGTCGGCGGCGACGGATTCCTCATCGCCTCCCCCGTCACCCGCAAAGTGATCTCCGAGATCAGTGACGGTCTCGCTCCCGCATTGCGGAGGCGCGGAGCAATACGCGACGGCTACTCCCGAACCACGTTCCGCGAGAACCTCGCCGCCTTCTGACGTGGTGGCGTTGTGATCGCCGCAGTGCGGTAGCACCGCAGTACAGACCGCTGACACAGCCGCCGGGAGCGGCGCAATGGTCCCGCAACGATGGAGTCTCCGAACCGTCACGCACATCGTGTTGGCTGGTGTCGTCGCCTCGAAGAAAAGGTTCTTGAATGAAAATCACTGTAGTAGTGGGTAATCCGAAACCCGAATCGCGCACCCTCGATGCAGCGCGTGTCCTCGCCACCGCCCTGACGGGTGAGCCCGGCAATACCGTCGACGTCATCACCCTCGGGGCCGGACTGCTCGGCTGGGGCGATCCTGCAGTGGCGGCCGCCGTCGAATCCGTCGCATCGTCGGATCTCGTCGTCTTCGGCAGTCCGACCTTCAAGGCGACATACACCGGGGTACTCAAGCTGTTCCTCGACCAGTTCGCCGGAGGCACCGGCTTGCAGAATGTCGTGGCCGTTCCGCTCATGTTGGGTGCCGGGCCCGCTCATGCGATGGCACCGGACATGTTCCTCAAGCACGTTCTGGTCGAACTGGGCGCGATCACCCCCGCCCCCGGGCTCTACCTGATCGATACCACCTACACCACCGATTCTCTCATCGCCGACTACGTCTCACGCTGGGGCGACACCATCGTCGCCGCGGCCCGAACCCGAACGGATGCATCATGACCCTGAGCACCACCAGCCTCGACCAGTCCGTGCTGCGAAACGCGTTCGGACAGTTCCCCAGTGGAGTCGTCGCCGTCTGCGCCGAGATCGACGGGGTCAAGATCGGCATGGCCGCAAGCAGCTTCGTCGCGGTCTCCATCGATCCACCCCTGGTCGCCTTCTGCGTGCAGGACACCTCGACCACGTGGCCCAAGTTCGCGGCGGCCACTCGTATCGGCATCAGCGTGCTCGGTGAACTCCACGACGTCGCCGCACGAACCCTCGCGGCGAAGACCGGAAACCGCTTCGAGGGATTGACCACGACGACGACCGACGACGGTGCAGTCTTCATCGACGGTGCGAGCATGTGGCTCGACGCCACGGTGACCGAACAGATCACCGCCGGTGACCACGACATCGTGCTGATGCGCATCAACGAGCTCGAGATCAAGGATGGCATTGCTCCGATAGTGTTCCACGGCAGCAAATTCCGACGTCTCGCTGTGGATCTGTGATGAGTGCCGTCGAGCATGCCCTCGATGCACTTCGAGCAGGAAAGCCGGTGTTCGTCACCGATTCCGCCGATCGGGAGAACGAGGGCGACGTCATCCTCGCGGCCGACCGGGTCACTCCGGCGTGGACGGCGTGGACCGTCCGCAACACCTCGGGCCTGCTGTGTGCTCCGATGAGCGACGCTCGGGCGGATGCACTCGAACTACCGCCGATGGTGTCGAACAATCAGGATCCGAAGAGGACCGCTTACACCGTCACCGTCGACGCCGCCGTGGGCATCACCACCGGTATCAGCGCTGCGGATCGCGCCAGGACCCTTCAGGTCTTGGCCGATCCCGGTTCCGTCGCCACCGACATCATTCGTCCCGGCCACGTCCTGCCGCTTCGGGCACGGCCCGGTGGCGTCCTCGAGCGGCCGGGTCATACCGAAGCGGCCGTCGACCTGTGTGCCCTCGCCGGACTTCCCGCTGTCGGCGTCATAGCCGAGCTGGTTGCCGACGACGGTTCGATGATGCAGTTCCACGAGATCGAGAATCTCGGTGCGCGGATGCAACTTCCGGTGCTCACCATCGAGGAACTCATCGCGTATCGGCAGCTTCGCGATCCGGCACCGGTGGCCGGTCCCGCTCGGGTCGAGCGAGTGGTGGAGACAGTCCTCGCGACCCCGCACGGCGATTTCGCGATGTTCGGCTACCTCGATCACAAGACCGGGGCCGAACACGTCGCGCTGGTGTCGGGTGACGTCCGAGACAACGCCGTGGTTCGGGTTCATTCGGAGTGCCTGACCGGTGAATCTTTTCTCTCGCAGCGATGCGAATGCGGTCCACAGCTGACCACCGCACTCGAACGGATCGCCACCGAAGGTGGTGTACTCGTGTACATGCGTGGTCATGAGGGCCGCGGAATCGGTTTGCTGAAGAAGCTCGCCGCCTATCGACTGCAGGACGAGGGCTTCGACACCGTGCAGGCCAACCTCGAACTCGACGAACCGGCCGACGGACGCGAATACGGCGGCGCAGCAGCCATATTGAAGGATCTCGGTTTGACGTCCGTTCGCTTGCTGACGAACAACCCGGACAAGATTCGCGGACTGGAAGCGCACGGTGTCGACGTCAGTGCACGGTTGCCGATCGTCGTGGGTGCCGCGCAGGCCAACATCCACTACCTCGAGACCAAGCGCTCACAAATGGGACACTTGTTGCCGAAGGGCATTGCTCAGGGTTGGTGAACGGCCGAGCGATAGAGGCCTCCGTCGCATTCTCTATCATCCATTTTTTACACCATCTACTGGACAGATTTCCCATACGCGAAGACCCGGCGGGTTCGATCCCACGTGCCCTAGCGTGCGGGAACGGTGATTCCTCGCGCGTCGAGGATTGGTCGAACACCCTCGGCGAAGTGGTACGCCTCCTCCAGGTGCGGGTAGCCCGAGAGGATGAACTCGTCGAATCCGGCGTCGTGGTACTCCCCGATCAGGTTCGCGACCTCCTCGTGCGAACCGACCAGAGCCGTCCCGGCACCGCCGCGAACCAGGCCGACCCCGGCCCACAGGTTCGGGTAGATCTCGAGCGAATCCTTGCTGCCACCGTGCAACGCTGCCATCCGACGCTGCCCCTCGGACTGCGAAGACGAGTGCAGCGCGTGTGCCTGGGACACCTGCTCCTCGGGAAGCTCGTCGAGGAGCTTCTGCGCGACGGCCCAGGCCTCTTCGGACGTGTCGCGGCTGATGGTGTGCAGGCGAATGCCATAGGTGAGCTTGCGGCCCTCGGCGTCCGAGAGCGCTTGCACTTTCTCGATCTTGGCGCGGGCGTCGGCCGGCGGCTCGCCCCACGTCAGGTACGTCTGCACGTGCTTCGCCGCAACGGCGAGTGCGGGATCGGACGAACCACCGAACCAGAACTCGGGCAATGGATCCGGAGCTTCGGACACTCGGGCGTCGGCGACCTTGAAGAACTCGCCTTCGTGATCCACGGACCCCTCGGTCCAGATCCGGTGCACCAGTCCGAGGAACTCGTCGGTGCGGGCGTACCGCCGATCGTGGTCGGTCCAGTCCCCGAAACGACGTTGTTCGACGTCGTCTCCCCCGGTGACGATGTTGAACAACACCCGACCCTCCGAGAATCGCTGCAGCGTCGCTGCCTGCTGCGCCGCCAGCGTGGGCGGTGTGAGGCCGGGACGGAAGGCAACGAGGAACTTCAGTCGCCGGGTGCTCTGCAGTAGAGCGGCCGTGGTCAACCACGCGTCCTCGCACCAGGTTCCGGTCGGAGTCAGCACCCCCTCGTAGCCGAGACGGTCCGCGGCCTGAGCCACCTCCGTGAGGTACCGCAGCGACGGACGACGGAACCCGGCAGGTTCGACGATGTTGGCCGACGCGTGAGATGCGCCGACGATGGAGCGGCCGTCGCCTGCGGTGGGGAGGAACCAGAAGATGCGTGCGGTCACGAGTGAACTCCTAGAACGTGGTGGGTGATCAGTTGGTGGCGGCGGATGCGTCTGCGATGGCGTCGTTGTAACGCGTGTCGACGAAGTCCGCGAACGTGTTGCCGCCGGGGATGCTCCCGCTCTCGACGAATGCATCGAAGAGCGCCTGCTCGGACTCGATCACAGTGTCGTCCAGAGCAATTGCGGGTCGCTGGCTTCGTCCCTGCGCCAATTCGCCTGCGGCGGGGTCGATGCCGACGGCGGCGGAGTATGCCGCCGCCCACTCGGCCGGATTCTTCTCAGCCCAGGCCGAGGCTTTGGCCAGACGAACCACGAAGTCCTGCAACGCCGTGTTCTTCGCCGGATCGTCCAGAGCCTGCTGTGAGGCGATGCCGAATCCGTAACCGTTGGCAACGCCCTCGGCGGTGGTCAGTGTCTTCGAGCCGTTCTGGACCTGCGCGATCGCGGTGAAGGGATCCCAGATCGCCCAGGCGTAGACCTCACCCGAGGTGAATGCCGTCAGTGCATCCGCCGGCTGGAGGAAGATGATCTGGACGTCGTCCTCGGTCAACCCGGCCTTCTGCAACTGCAGCAGCACGTGGCCGTGCGCGGAACTTCCCTTGCCCACCGCGATTTTCTTGCCGCGCAGATCGGAGAACGAGGTGAGCGTCGAATCGGACGGCACGAGGATCTGATCGCCGCTGGCGTCGTTGCTGTAGGCGGAGACGACCTTGATGCGCGCGTTGGCTGCGACCCCGAACATTGGCGGCGTGTTGCCGGTGACCGCGAAGTCGATCTGACCGGCTGTTGCGGCCTCCACCTGAGGCGGGCCGGAAGTGAAGGTGGAGAACGCAACATCGTATGGGGCCGAGTCGAGCTCGCCCGACGCACGAAGCAGCGCCTCGGTGCCGCCCTTCTGGTCGCCGACGTCGAGGGTGACCGTGGTGAGCTGGTCTTCGGAGACGAGTTCGGGCGCTTCGGTGGTAGTGGTGTCGCTGCCGCGGGAGACGCAGCCGGTGAGTCCGACGACCGTCAGAGACAACACAGCGAGCACACCGATGGCGCGCAGGGATCTGGAACGAGCGAGTGACGACATGCGTGAAAGATCCTTCGTATGAGAGGAATTGATCGGTCAGTGGACGCCGAGGGCGGAGAGCAAATGGGTACGAATGCGAGAGAATCCGGCTGTTCCCCGGTCGCGGGGACGAGGCAGATCGACGGTGACGGTCTCTGCCACCGCACCACCGTCGAGCACCACCACCCTGTCCCCCAACGCGATCGCCTCGTCGACGTCGTGGGTGACCAGAAGGATGCCGAAGTGGTGCCGTCCCCACAGGTCGAGCAGGAGTGACTGCATGGTCAGTCGAGTGAGTGCATCGAGCGCCCCGAACGGTTCGTCCAGGAGCAGCAGTTCCGGCTCCCCCACCAACGCCCGCGCCAGGGCTGCGCGCTGAGCTTGCCCACCGGACAACGTGAGAGGCCACGCGTCTCGCTTGTCTGCAAGCCCGACTTCGTCGAGCGTCGCGTCAGCCGCGATCAGCGCGTCGTTGCCGGTGACTCCTGCGGTGTTGAGACCGTAGGACACGTTCTGGCGAACCGATCGCCACGGAAACAGCCGTGGTTCCTGGAACGCCACCGCGGGATTCCCGGCGACGTGCCGCTCACCCGTGTGGTCCGTCGACAGCCCGGCCAGAACGCGCAGGATCGTCGACTTGCCGGACCCGGATCGTCCGACGAGCGAGACGATCTCGCCGCGTTCGATGGACAGGTCGACGCCCTTCAGCACGTGACTGGATCCGTAGAACTTCTCGATCCCGCGCAGGGTGGCAACGGACGTTGTCGTCGCAGTCATGGGTCAGACATCCAATCGGTAACGAAGAGACCGCTTTTCGAGGATGCGCACGATGCCGTCGGTGGCGATTCCCATCAGCGCGTAGACAACGAGCCCGAAGATGATGGTGTCCACACGCAGGAAATCTCGCGCATTGTTGATGATGTAGCCGAGCCCGGATTCGGCATTGATCTGCTCGGCAACGATCAGTGACAACCACGCAATAGCCAGCGATTGCCTAAATCCCACCAGTAGTTGTGGGGCGATGCTGGGCAGGATGATGGTGGTGAACCGCTGACGCCACGAGAAGCCGAGTACAGCGGCCGTGTCGAGGAAGTCGCGATCGATCTGGCGGATCGCCGAGAACGTGTTGAGATACAGCGGAAATGCGACTCCGAGAGCCACGAGCAGAATCTTGGGAGTCTCGCCGATCCCGAACCACAGGATGAAGAGCGGGATCAGCCCGAGGTGCGGGAGTGCGCGCAGCATCTGCAGCGGTGGATCGACAGTTGCTTCGGCGAGCTTCGACAATCCGACGAGCGCACCGAGCGCCACCCCGATCACACCGCCCAGCACGAGTCCTTGCACCACACGGGTTCCGGAGACGGTGAGGGCATCGGCCAACTCTCCGTTGCGTAGCAATTCGAGGCCCGCGTCGAAGATCAGCGATGGCGCCGGCAGTACTCGTTCGGAGAGAACTCCGGCAGCACTGGCAATCTGCCACAGGACGAGTAGGGCGACGGGTGAGAGAACGCGAACGACGGTCCATCGGTACCGCTGCCACACCGACTGTTTCGGCGAAACATGCGCGGGGCCGCCGTTGGGAACGTCGCTGACACGCGTGTCCACGGGTGCCGCGGGAACGGCGTACGACGTCACGACCACGGGTACAGGCCTTCCGGTTGAGTGCGAGCAGGTTCGACTACTCACCTTCGGTCAGACCGGGGCCTACGACCAGGGTTCGAATCAGCGTGAATTTAGGTCGGGCAGAATTGCTCTCATGAACGTCGAGCCCATCCATACCGAGCGCCTGACGCTGCGCCTGTACGAGCCCACCGACGTAGACGGGATTCTCGCGTACTACAGCGATCCCGAAGTCTGCCGCTACCTACTGCACGAAGCATGGTCGCACGCCGATGCCGTTGCTGCGGTGGGCAAGCGGATGAAGCGAACCGGATTGAACACCCAGGCACTCGCGATGGTCGTCGAACACGAGGGGACGGTGGTGGGCAACGTCGAGGCATGGTTGATCGACGGGTCACCGGCTCTCGTCGAACTCGGGTGGACGTTCTCACCTGCTGTGGCCGGTCGTGGATACGCCACCGAGGCGGTACGAGCCTTGATCGAGCACGTGTTCTCGCTACCCCAGATTCACCGAGTGAGCGCACAGCTGGACGGACGCAACGACGCCTCTGCCCGCCTGGCCGCGAGGGTAGGGATGCGTCGGGAAGCGCACTTCCGCCAGAACTGGTGGTGCAAGGGTGAATGGACCGACACCCTTGTCTACGCGATGCTGCGCGAGGATCGCTGACGTCCATCATGCGACGTTCACCTCTGCGTTGGTTCCACGACATCGGCCGGTGACCGGAGTGGGGCAGTCTCCGGGGAACTTCACTCGAACTCATGGGAGTTTCACCGATGGCCTCGCTTCGTAGAGCTGCACTGTTGGGCACGCTCGCTTTGATCTCTATCGCATCCACGTCGATGGCCGGTGTTGCCACTGCTGCGCCCGCACGGACGGCATCACCGCTGTGCCAGGTCTCAGACCTGCTTCCCTCCGGATCGTCGTCGGGCCTCGGTTACCAATGTGCCCAAGCCGGTGAGCTTCTCGATCTGCCGATCGGTGAGGTGCGCGCGACACAACCGTCACTCGGGTACGACGAGGTGTACTACAAGCTCGGTCGATACACGCTCGGCAAGGACGAGATCAACAAGAAGTTCGACGACTGGTGCGAGGCCAACGGCCAGGAAGAGGCCGCGTCCGCGTTGCCCGACGCGCGACTGGACAATCCGACGTCGTTCACCTGCGCTGTGCCCGTCGGCCAGGAAACGCCCGACACCATCGCGCCGATGAAGACGGTCGTCATCGGGCCGGGCGGTGTGCCGTACCTGACCGACGGACACCACACGCTCACCTCGTTCTACGAAACGGCTGACGGTGGACCGAATCTGCATCTCCGACTGCGGGTGGTCGCGAACCTCAGTGATCTGAGCACCACCGATTTCTGGGCGCGGATGAAAGCCGAGAAGTGGGTGTGGAACTACGACGTCGACGGCAACGAGGTTCCGGTGGAACAGCTGCCCTCGGGAGTAGGCCTCGCCAAGTTCCAGGACGACAAGTACCGCAGCATGACGTACTTCGCCCGCGACATCGGCTTCACCCCCGGAACCATCCCGTTCCAGGAATTCTATTGGGGTGCATGGGTTCGCGACTCCGGCGCAGTCGACATCAGCGGATGGGACAGCAACAACCTCACGAGCTACCTGAGCACCGTCGAATCGGTCTCGCGCGCCCAGGTCGCCGCACCGAAAGACGCGGTGATCGACAGTGACCGCACCGCAGCGGAACTCGGTGCTCTGGACTCCTGGAACGACGGTAAGGCAGCCACCAAGGGTGAATTCGGAAAGCTCTCGGCACCGTACTCGAACGACAAGCCGGGCAAACTGGCCTACGCCTTGCAGTACAAAATGGGGCTGCCCAGGTAGTGCTTTTTCGACCCGAACATGAATCGGACGGGCTGCGCGCGAATCACCAGCGATCGACGTGCAGCACCGTCTCGATCGGATCCCGCGGAGCTACCTTGAACGTCTCCCCCGTGTAGTACGCCGTTGGAATCAGCGCACCCTGATGGAAGTCGTCGGGAATGCCGAGCAGTTCGGAGATTTCGGCTTCCTTCGCGAGATGAATTGTGGTCCATGCTGTTCCGAGACCACGCGCCCGTGCGGCCAGGGCGTAGTTCCACACTGCGGGCAGGAGAGAGCCCCACAGACCGGCTTGATTGCCGGCCGGGAGCGTCTTGCCGGCCTGAATGCACGGAATCAGCAGAACCGGAACCTCACCCATGTGCTCGCCGAGCCAGCTCGCACTGTCTCCGACACGCTTCTGGACCGAGGCACGTTCCGGGTCGTCTGTGAACAGGGCCGACGCAGAATGCTTGGACGCCTGATACGCGGTGAACAGTTCGCCGTAGATCGCACCGATACGAGCGCGAAGATCAGGATCGGTGACGACGATCCACTGCCACCCCTGCTTGTTCGATCCGGACGGGGCCTGCAACGCGATCTCCAGGCATTCCTTGATCAGTTCCATCGGAACCGGCCGCGTCAGGTCGAGACGCTTCCGGACCGTGCGCGTGGTGGTCAGCAGCTCGTCGGGAGTGAGGTCGATGATCGGGAATGAAGTCACTCCTCGATCATGCACCATTCGACCCCTGCAGGGCCCGGTTGGTCAATTCATCGTTCGCAGTGTCCCAACGCGCGGCCATTGACCTGCCACCGTGCCCGTCGCCCTCGTCGACGTGAAGTGTCGATCCGGGCCACTCCCGGTGCAGACGCCACGCGGTGACGGCGGGTCCGGACACGTCGCGTCGGCCGTGGATCAGGACGCCCGGGATATCGCGCAGACCTGCGGCGCGGTCGAGCAGAGGCGGATCGCAGAACCCGTCGTGCGACCAGTAATGCGTGGTCAGTCGGACGAAGGCAAGGCGGAACCGGTCATCGTCCCACCTGGGATCGCGTCTGATACCTCCGGTACCGATCGAGATGTGGACATCTTCCCACAATGCCCATTCACGGGATGCGCTGTCCGCAACACAAGATCGTCCGAGTTCAGCAGTTGGGCGTAGGCGTCGACTATTCGTCCGTGCCCGCGGCAATTGCCAACGCCGGCCTGCTCGGCGAAGGTAGCGAAACGATCCCACGCTTCGGGGAAGACCGCGCCGACGCCCTCGGTGATCCAGTCGACCTCCGCGCGGCTGGTCGTCGTGACCGACACGAGGACAATACCGAGAACCCTCGTCGGATGCGCGAGAGCGTAGGCAAGAGCGAGAGTCGAACCCCAGGACGCGCCGTTGACGATCCAGGCGTCGACGCCGAGGTGCTCGCGCAACGCTTCGATGTCGGCAATCAGATGGGCAGTGGTGTTGGTGGACAACGACGTCGAGAGATCGGACGCGTGCGGGGTGGACCGTCCGCACCCGCGCTGCTCGAATCCGATTGCGCGAACTCGCGATAGGTCGAAGTGACGACGAAACTGGCTCGCGTTCAGAGTCCCACCCGGACCGCCGTGCAGGTAAACCGCAGGCACGCCGTCTGACGGACCCCATTGCTCCCAATAGATGCGCTGGCCGTCGCCCACATCCAACATTCCGTGCAGTGTCGGCTCGTCCTCCAGTGTCATACCGCCATCACATCATTCGGGAGGCAGCATCTGCCTGATCACTGCCCACGCGGACACGTCGATCCAGGACGGATTCGATTGCTGCGGTGATCGAAACACCTCAAGCATCGACAATTCCGCGATGGACTGAATGTCCGACGCAAGAATCGGCTCGTCGAACAGCGTGATGTCCGTCGAGATTTTCCACTGGGGCCCCGGGACCGGGGAGCCGCTCACGGTGCCGGCACCCCAGATTCCGCGTCGGGCATGGGTACTGACCCAGAACAGAACCGGCTGCCCGGGTGCCATCAGACGCGTTCGATAGTTGTCGGCGACGCACCACTGCTCGTGCGCACGTCCGGCTTCGACCATCGGCGCGAGATCGGTCTTGTGCGGATTGCACTTGATCACCCACGCACCGAGCGTCTGGTCGGTTATCGCGCGCGCCGTCATGATCGTCATCGTAATGAAGAACTGAGCAACCGCGTCGTTGCTCTGCACCGCGTGGACGATTGCCAACACATCGGGTGTGGACGGCAGCACGACTGGATCAATGAGTTGCGCTCGCCGGCTGTGCCCGAGAGATACCCGGAGGGACTCCCGCACCTACTCGGAACTCTTTGTCTCCAGTTGCACGGCGACCCTGACCGGCAAGGTGCTTGCAAAACACGTACAGCAATTCATGTCGCCACTACGCTGGCCTCATGCGTTCTCGCGAGACCGAACGGACACCATGACAACCCTGGCGCGAGGCGGAAATACCCCAATCGAGGCACAGACGTTCGAGGTCACCGTCGACGATGCCAACGGTGTCGACCTACTTGCGTTCCAAGTGGACACAGGTCGAAAAGTACGCAACGACGACGATTTCGTGTTCTTCAACCAACCGTCGTCGCCTGAAGGCGCGGTCCGACTGTCATCGACGCAGTCGATCAGCATCGACCTGAGACTCGTACCTGGAGACGTCGACGCCATCGTAGTCGCGATCGCATCGGGCAGCGCACTGTCGTCTCGCGCTGGATTGATCGTAAGGTGCAGCGATATCGTTAGTCCAGCAACGGGTTTGACCACAGAAACTGCGGCAGTTCTCATCGAAATCTACCGCCGAGGCGGCGGCCGGAAGGTACGCAACGTGAGCGCCGGTTGGGATGCCGGATTTGCCGATCTAGTGCGGGAACACGGGGTCGACGTCGATGACACCGAGAACCCAAAAGTCCGTTCTGTGGCGGGCGAGGAAAAGCTGTCGATGGTCAAGCGCGAGAAGCTCGATCTCCGCAAGCATCACGTGCACAAGGTGCTGCTGAAGAAAGACGCTGTGGGGCTGCGGGCTCGCATCATTCTCGTCATAGACAAGACCGGCAGCATGAGCAAGCAGTACTCGACGCGCGTCGTGAATCGCGTCGTTGAACGCATGGTTCCTGTTGCGACCCAACTCGACGACGACGGCGAGCTCGAGCCCTACCTGTACGGCTCGTGGTACGCGCAACTGCCGGTCATCACCGTCGCCGACACCGATGCCTGGGCCGACACCTACCTCCATCTGTACGGCCATCACGGTGGCATCGACTACTCGTCGATCGGCGGCACCAACGACGAACTGCCGATCATGAATCAGATCCTGTCCACGGTTGTCTCGCGCCAGCCCACGTTGGTGCTGTTCTTCACCGACGGTGGCTTCACCAAACGCGGCCCGATCGCGAGTTTCATGCGGACGGCGTCGAGCGCGCCCATTTTCTGGCAGTTCATCGGTGTCGGCAAAGCGAACTACGGCCTCCTCGAAAAGCTGGACACCATGGAGGGCAGGCTCGTCGACAACGCCGGGTTCTTCGCGCTCGACGACATCGACAAAGTCTCCGACGCCGAGTTGTACGAACGAATCCTCAGCGAATTCCCGGATTGGATACGTGAGGCTCGGGCGGCGAAGATAATCGACTGACGATAGATACCTCGGGTCAGTGGATCTTGTAGCCGAATGCGGACTCAGGCGGTACCCACCGCGTCGTTGCCCTGAGCCGACGAGACCACCAGATTGTTTGCGGTCAGATCGTTTCCGTTCTTGACGGCGTCGATCCACTGATCTGTCGACGCGACCGCCGCGAAGTTCGACTGCAGCAGCACCATCAGCGCCTTGTGCAGTTGCTCCGCCGAGACGGTGCCTGCCTCGTTCGAGAGATTGATCGCGCCGGTGGCGTCGGACAGAATTTCGACGGTCAGATCCAGCACCTCGGCGTCGGCGCTGGATGCGAGGTCGCAGTTGTTGGTCATGTACCCGACGATTGTGACGGTATCGATATTGTTGCCCTGCAACCACTTCGCGACACCGGTTCCGGCGAACACGCTGCTGTACTTCTTCTCGACCCGCTCGAACGAGGGTTGCACCAGTGCCTGAATATCGGGGTGCAACTCGTACGTCGGGGTGCCCTTCACGAACGCCGGAGCGCCGTCGGGCATCTCGTGCTGCACGATCGCAACGGGAAGATCCTGCGCCACAGCGGCTTCGATCGCCCGGACAATGTTGGCCAACGACTGGTCACGAGGCGGGTACTGAATCTTCAGCACGCCCTCGAAGTACTCCTGCTGGACGTCGATGACGATCAATGCTCTGCGTGGTGCGGTCATGGTGTTCTCCTTCGACTGGCGATCTCGGTCGCTTCTCATCCTGCGGTGGCGGCCTTGCTTCCACGAGTGGCACGGATGCATACTTTCGATTGATTCGGGCCAACGGTGGAGATCGGAGACAGCCATGCGAATCGCGCTCTATGCGTTCGACGGCATCACGATGTTCCACCTCGCCGCGCCGTTGATGGTGTTCGGCGAGGTGACTCGACTCGGACTCGCACCGGACTGGGAGACGCGAGTGTGGTCCGACCGAGCCGGGTCGATCCGCACCGAGGAGGGCTTCCCGGTCGGCGAGATTGCCGGCCCCGATACCGTCGACTGGGCCGACATCGTCATCGTCACGTCGTGGCCGGAGTCGTTGCCGCACATCGGGAAAACCCTGTCGGCGCAGCTTCGTGACGCCCATTCGCGTGGAGCGGAAATCGCAGGATTGTGCCTCGGCTCGTTCGCCGTCGCAGATACCGGATTGCTAGCCGGCCGCCCGGCCGTCACTCATTGGACCAAGATGACCGAACTGCGGGAGCGAAATTCACACGCCGGCGTCGACGAGTCGGTGCTCTACATCGATCACGGCGACGTGATGACGTCTGCGGGCACCGCGTCGTCGATCGATTCCTGCCTCCACCTCGTGCGCAAACACCTCGGTTCGGCGGCGGCGACCCGGGTGGCGCGCAGTCTGGTGGTCGCACCTCATCGCGACGGTGGCCAGGCCCAGTACATCGAGCGTCCGGTCACGGAGGCATCCGGAGATACCGCGATTGCCGATGTGCTGAGCTGGGCACTCGAAAGACTGGACGAGCCCTTGCCCATCGAGCGACTGGCCGCTCATGCGCGCATGAGCCGACGCAGCTTCATCCGCCAGTTCCACCTCGAGACAGGTTCCACCCCCGCCCGTTGGGTACTGGACAAGCGACTGAACGAGGCCAAGAGCCTGCTCGAAACGACCGATCGCAGCATCGACAACATCGCATCGCTGTGCGGATTCGGCAGCGCCGTCACTTTGCGTCAGAACTTCCGCTCGGCCTTCGCGGTGACACCGACGGCCTACCGACGGCAGTTCGCCGTCGGTTCAACAACCACGAGCATCGTCGACAGGCAAAGATGAGCGACGTGATCCTGTGGATAGTTGCCGGAGTAGAGCTCGCCGCCATCATCGCGCTGGGTGTGGTCTTGATCGTCTCGCGTCGAAAGTTGAAGCACACACGTCGTGCACTGGACCGCGCTCTCGAATCGCAGCAACGCCGTAAGCGACGCGGCCTCGTGCCCTTCGCGATCAGAACCGCCTTCCACACCACGGACCTACTCATCAACAAGGGCTTCGGCGCAACGGTCCGCAACTCCGTCGAGGACCTGGCCGGCTGGGCGAAGGTCGAACGGCCCGATCTGGCGCGCATGACGGCAGACGGGGACATCGTGGTGATGTTCTCCGACATAGAAGGATCCACCGCCCGCAACGAGGAACTCGGCGACCGCGGCTGGGTGAAGCTGCTCGAGAAGCACAACAAGTTGATTCGCAAACACGTCGACGATCACGGCGGTCACGTGGTGAAAAGCCAGGGCGACGGCTACATGATCGCCTTCTCCGACCCGGCCCAGGCCGTGCGCTGCGGAGTGAAGGTGCAGGAAGCGCTGCTGAAGAACCCCGATCGCTGGGACCGCATTCGCGTCCGTATGGGCGTGCACGTCGGCAGCTCGGTGCGCCGAGGTGACGACCTGTTCGGGCTCAACGTCGCGATGGCGGCACGAGTGGCGAACCAAGCCGACGGCGGCGAAATACTGGTCAGCGAACCGGTGCGTGACGCCATCAGCACTGCCGCCGATCTGCCACTCGGCCTGCCCCGTGAAGTCGAATTGAAAGGAATGAGCGGAAGTTTTCAGTTGTATCCGGTCGCGCTTCCCACTCTTACAACTGCGGCACGCGGTGCCGCGGAGCTGACCTGACCGACGGGGCCAGACGCAGCCTCAACGGAAGACGCTGCCCTTAGACGCCAGAGCCTTGACCCGCTCGACTGTCCACGAGACGAGCGCCTCTGGTTTGCGCTTGCGACCCGTTTCCTTTCGGGTATCGATCTCCTGCTCCGCAATGATGTCGCGCAGTTGGTCGACCGTCAGTTCCAAGAGTTTGTCAGCAAGACCCTGCTCCCCCGACTCAGCGAAGACGACGAACGGGTCGAACACACCGGGCTGGCGCGTGACAGCTTTCCTGGTTGGCGCCTTACGCACTGGCTTCGCGGGTGCGAGCCGCGCGACCGTCTCGGCCCCATCCGACGACGGAGCAACGGTAAATGCAGCCGTAAGCGCTTTGGCGAACCGAGGCGTTCGTCCCGCTTCCTCCGCTACCACCTGGAACAATCTGGTCAGCAGAGACGCTGCAGTCGCATCCGCGCTTGCCAACTTCAGGAGCGCTCCACCAAGTTCTTGAACCTCTACCCGCTGCTGGGCGTCATTGCTTGTCATAGCTTCGCCTGTGCCTCCGTCATGATGTTCTTGGTGATCTCGCGCAGCTGGTCGAACTGGCCTTGGTTTCCGTATTTGACCTTCAAAGTGCCGTAATCACGGAACTCCGCTGACGCTGCGATCGAATTGGACTCGGCGAGATACACCGGCAGCACATTCTGAATATTCGCGTCGCGGCGAAGATTACGGACCGTCGTCCGGTGGATAGCCGAGTTGGACTTGTACTTGGTGATCACCAAACCCAGTTCAAGAATTTTGCGCCCCAGCCCCAAGGCGAACTGTTCGATGAATGTCTGTATTTGAGGGATACCATAGGTCGAGAGAACATCTGGGATCGTCGGGATGATGTACGCATCGGACATCGCCAACCCATTGAGGGTTATCGGGCCGACGTTGGGCGGGCAGTCGATCAGAATGTAGTCGTAGTAGTCCTTCAGCGGAGCGATCGCGTCGCCGAGGATGTCGACTCCGCTGGTTGCTCTGCCTTCGGATACCCGAAGCGCACTCAATCGCTCCTGCAACGGAATCAGATCCAGCGAGGACGGAAGCAGGTCGACGCCCGTCACTCGCTTCACCGCCGATACTCCCCGCACGATACTGGAGTGCAGGTCGAAGTTCGATGCGCCATCGAGAGCATCCTCGAACAGCGCTGCCAACGTTCGCTTTTGGTTGTTCAGAGCGAACCAGCGCTCTTCGCTGATCATCATGGTAGTCAGGTTGATCTGAGAATCCAGGTCGACCAGCAGTACCCGCTGCCCGAACTCCAGTGACATGAACTCCGCGACGGCCGCGGTCACCGTGGTCTTGCCGACACCACCCTTGAGGCTGATGGTCGAGATTACTTTCGCCATAGCGGACTACTGCACTTTCTTGTTCGCGTGACGGTCGATTCCGTCGACGATGGCTGCTCCCCCGGACTGTCGGACCGAGAATCCAACTCTGGGATTCGGGTCCGCTGCGAGCGGTAACGCGTAGGAGAACAGGGTGGCGAGATCCCCCGGGTCGATCGTGCCGCTCTCAGCTCGCCTCATGTTCTTCGTTCCCAATTCTGGGTCATTGGCGAACACCAAGATCAGACCCCCGCGCGTCCTCTTCCGAAGTTTCGCCGCTCTCGGCCCGCCATCTTTGCTTCGATTTCCTGCGATGTGCTCAATAGCGTCACGTTCCCGCACAGCAGTTCCCGTGAATCCTGTGCGATAGTCCTCATCGAGGCGTTTGCGGTGTACGACCGGCAACGGCTCGGCCCATCCCGCAACCGGCAACGGATCACGGGTCTTAGGCTTCGGAAGGAGAATTGCGAAGTCCTCCAGCGTCTTTTCGTCGATCGCCTTCTTCATCGCCGCCAAGTGTGGGTCGAACGACCAGTTCTCGTCCCAGACGAACTGACTGACTACATCCAGGACGAGCTGCGCACTCACCACTCCGAAGCGCGCGTCGAACGTCCTGCGCTTGCCCTGGCTTCCGGTCATCTCGAAGGTATCCCCGTCCGTAAGCTTTGCGAGGAGCGGCTTCACTGCGTCGAAGTGCAGCTTGTTCCACTGCCCATCACCACGCGGTCGCTGCATCGTGAAGCTGAATGATTCACCACCCGCGCCGCGATAGGTTTGGACGGCGTTGAACATCTTCTTGGTATCGGTCGGCTTGAGCCACGGCAGCTGCTGGAACACCATCGGCGGGACATCGCGTGGGGTCACCATCGGCTCACCTTTAGCGTTGATTCCCTTGTACCGCCGGAGCTCTGCACGAAACTCTTCCTCGTCGCGCACGATGGCTTCAAAGGCTCGGTACATGTCGTATCCCGCTCCGGCCGGACCCTGGACGTTCCGCCCGATAAACAGTCGCACCAGGTCCTTGTATCCCGCGCGAAAGCCAAACCATCGGCCGGTCTGCATCAACGTGTCGGCCTTGTCGGTGCGCCGGGTGTAGTAGGTCGTAGTAAGACCTGCGACGGTGAACCCGCGACTCAGCTTCGTCCCGCCGACAAGGATCTTCCATACGCTGCGCGCATCAAAGTCCAGTACCTCTTGTTCGTGCTCGTCGGGAACCTCCCCGTTGACCACTATGACCGGGCTGACACCTTCGGAGATTCGGTCGTAGGCATCGCCGATGAACTCGTCCAGATCGTCGAAGGATTCTGGAACCGCGTCCTCGGATCGTGCTCTCGCCTGGCACACCGGACCGAAGTCCTCGGTCCACAGAGCGCGCAACCGTGCACGCGACTTGGGTTGGCTATATGCCGCCTCTTTCCAGAGATCACGAACGTCGGTCGCCATCGCCTTGTGTGTCGCAGTCTTGACCGACTCGTGCACCAGCATGGTGTGATGATGGAAGGGCTTGCTTCCCTGCGACTCTCGATAGAGTTTGATGGCCCCGGCAAGAACAAACGAGTCCAATGCACTCAACAGTTCCTCGTTGCGCTCGTCATCCGAGCCAGCACTCAGACCACGAACAAAGGCACGTTCGTTCGAGTTCGCGGGCGTCTTGTCCTCGTCGGTGAATTCGTCGTGGTCGTCATGAAAGTCCGAGCCGCCCATATACCCGGCGGGTCGGTCGAGGCTGACTATGAAGTCGGTAGGGAAGATATTGACGCTGTCGTCGGGGTCGACGAAAACGTTCGCGAATGGTGTTGCGGTATAACCGATGTATTGAGCACGCGGCAGCATTGTCAGCAGCTCGGCGATGCGGTCGTTGATGGCCGTCCGTTCGATTTTCTCGGATTCGGACACCGGTGGTTTGACCGTATTCACCGACGCTTGATCGGCCTCGTCGTCGATGATCAGTGCGGGTATTTCGTTCAGTGTTTTCGGGAACTTATTCAGGTCGGCGACAAGCTTCTTCAGTACTGTCGAGTTTTTCTTGACCACTGCGATGCGGACGTTTGCTCCCCACAGATTTGCCGTGTCGTTAAGTGGCGCATTGTGATCGATTTTTTCGAACTCGAGCGCGCCGATGCCCTTGCCGAGCGACAAGTAGTCCTTTGTCAAGCCGGTCAATCTGCGCACGGCAGGAACCGAGTTCGACGTAGTGGGGTCCATGGTATGCGTGACAAATCGTCCCGCCTGCCAATCCGGGTCGCCGAGGTAATCGGGGTCGGACCCGATGTTCTGTCGGCCGATCAGCTGCAAATCGAGGCGGCGCTGCGTCTGACTGCGGAGCAGTTCGATGGTGCCGGTCAACACGATGATGAGCCGGTACCCGGCATCGATCGACTTAGCAAGGACACCGGTGAAGTTGGCGGTCTTGCCGCTCTGCACGTACCCGACGACAAGCCCTTTGGATTGGTAGGGCTCGGACCTGGTCGGATCTGCAAGCCGTTGTACCACTTGTGTTGTAGCAATATCGAGGCCGGTGATTGCATCGTCACTCCAGCCTTCACCTGCCAGAACTCCCCGGTAGGAATGCCAGTAAAACTCGTGGGCCTTTCGCCGACGCGGTGTGTACCACGGCCCCCACGGTTGCGGGGCCGCGATGACCGAGGGCTGATCAGCGCGAGGGTAGTGGTCGTCGAGGTATCGGTGAGCTTCTTCGGGTATCCCCAACAGCGTGTAAATCAGAGCTCGCCGCTCGGCCGACCCGGGCTCGGTTCCATCGGTCCACGATGCCGAGGATTCAGCGTCCCACTGACCGAAGCTCGTCCTCGCCGCTGAACGAACCTCAGACGCGTTCTCGTCGACCAGGACGTCGACAATGACGTCGATTTCGATGCCCGATGGAAACCGCTGCACCAGGTGCGCATTGACAGGGTGCACGAGCAACACCGGTGGGTAATCGCCGAACTGTCGAGCAATCGCCTCGACCAGATCCATACTCATCTCTCGTCCCCTGTCTGTTGAATACGCCGTGCAGTCACTGCTGCGACGAGGACGTCCTGCCAGGCCTGCATCTGTTCGATCTGTTTGTGACTGTGCCTGGCTCCCAGGAACATCTGCTGCGTAAGCAGATACAAAAGAGCCTTGATCAAGGGCGCGTCGGTGTTGTCGTAGCTGCGGCGGCCGAGCAGCTCTTTTCGAAAACGTCCGTTGATCCACAACGCGCGAGATTGAAGATCGACCTCGAAGACTTGTCTCGGGCCAACACTCGCCAAGCAACACGAACGGGGTCGCCATCGTCGAATGTGAAAGCGTCACTGAAGGCGTCGAGAAGGTCCTCGGGGAAACCTGATTCTGGAGCAACCACACTGACTGGGCGCGATTGGCGACTGCGGGCAGTCGTAACGGTGTAAACAGCCTGATCGAAATATCCGACGGTGGCCAAAATTCGCTCGAGCGCCACACCGGCACTGGCGTCGAGAGTCACCCCGAACTTCTCCGGGTTGATGGTGATGTGGCGCATCAGCGCATCGTCGAGATCGACCGACACCCGCGCCAGCCCGTAATCCGCTCGGGGACGAACCAATCCGTTCCACCCACCGACCTGCAACAACCGACCGGCACGATAGAAATAGAATCCCTGCCGGTCTCGGCCCGGTGCCCCATACAGTCGAAATTCAGCCGATGAACTACGCGCCGGCCAGATGTGAAGAGTGACCTCTGCCGACGATCCCGGCACGCCGATGCTGCTGCGCAGCGGAAAGGTCGGGTCACCCGAGAAGGGGTAATTGAACGGATCGATCGCCTTGACCTTCCTCAACGCACCTGTCTGGCTGTCATCGAGGTCGAACACATCGACAGTAATCGCCAATTCGTCACCGAGTAGGCGATGAAACACAATCCCCAGATGATCACGAATATCGCCGATCGCTTGTTCGAGCCAACCGGTTCGTTCCTCCTCGTCGGCCGAACGCGAGAATGTAGTGATGCCCTGCCACTCGACGATAGTGCCGGTACGGAGCGGGAAACGTGGCCGCGCCTCGGACATCTCCAGGGCGGCCCGCTCACCGTTCATGATGGAGATGGCGTGCGGATTTTCCCGATCGATAGTCCGACCCTGCGGCTCCGACCCCGCCGCCTGAGACCAAACGACCAGAGCACTCGCTTGGCTCAACGAAGCCGCTTTCATTCCGACTCCGAAGTGCCCGAGGTCGGATGAATCGTACTGTCGTCTACTGCCGTAAGTCATCGCACTGTCGATAGTCGCGGAGTCCATGCCCGCTCCGTCGTCGATTACCCTCAGCCCCGTCACCAGCGTCCCGCGCTGTAAAAACCGCACAAGGACGTGTTTGGCCCCGGCATCGATACTGTTGTCGATCAGATCGGCAGCAGCGGTGGTCAGAGTGTGGTGCAGCCCGATTGAGGTCGCGAGAGAAGCGTCCGGCGTCGCGTCGATCGTTCCGATCACGTCGCTCACTCTCGGTCTCCTCGAGCCACATCGTTACCCGAAACCCATGCACTCTCGAGAAGCGCCGTCACTTCGTCGTCACTTCCTGTTTCGTAGGCCGACAACAACCGCCTGGGACGCGTCTCGCCCGCTAACCCGATCGCGTCAGCCAGTACTCTGACGAGGTTCCTCTCTGAGATGGACATCGGGTCGCTGTGACCGATCATCCCGAGAACTCGCCGCAGCGGCCCAGCATCCTCGGGGATCGATGCTGCCGGCAGAACCTCAAAGCGACGATCGACTCCGAAGTCGAGGAATACCGAGTCGCCAACGTTGACAGCAAGTTCCGCGAGAAAACGGCGGATCGTTCCGCAGGTCGGTTGCGAACCGGACCAGCGAATCATTTGTTCACCGAGACGACTCGAAAGCTCTACAACGTCACCGCGCCCGCATCCGATCGCAGCAGCGACGCCAGCAGGCAGCGCAAATCCCGAACCTCGTAGGTGGTCACGAGAGACCACAATTCGGTACCGCCAGCCGAGACCGACACGGTAGAGCCGACGCGTGTGATCCGGCGACTTGACTCCAGACCGCTTCCGCCTGACCGCCCCCGTGGAATCGGCTACGAATTGCGGCACCTCGAGCGCTGCACGACCCTCGACTTCGATGTCAGCAGTGGACCACTCCTCCAGGTGCCATTCCAAGTCGTGATCTCGTTGGACGCGAGAGTCCGCCGCCAACGCACGCGAGATGGATTCGACGCCACGACCCGGATCGACAAGTTCTCGAAGAATCTCCGACGAAAGCGACTCGCCCATGGCCTCCAACGCTCCGACCAGATGATCGGCAAGCTTGGCAGTACGGGTCAATGCACGTCCAGCGACCAACGGGACTTCACACCAACGAAGCCACTCCTCCAACTCGTCACGCGTCATCGCCACAGCGTCCGTGACATCAGCGAGGTCGACGACACCGTTGACCGACTCGTGATCTTCGAGCAGTGACCGCGTGCGGCGTTTCGCCGCGTCGACACCCGGCGCAGCTGCCCAGCCGTCGGTGACCTCGAAGTAGTCGTCCAGACGATCGAGCACGAGCCAGAGTGGTACTCCAAGAGCCGGCACTTCCTTCGCAATACCCGGGTGCAGCTTCAACAGACGGTCCAATGGGGCAACCGGTTGAATCTCGACTCGCAAGCTCGCTAACAAGTTTCCTACTGCAGTCCCGTAACCACACGCGGAAGTGAAACGTGACTTGATCTCCGACTCGATTGTGCTGGTTCGAGCTTTGCTGACATGCAAACGCACGCTCATTTCACCGAGCGACTTGGGCGCGACCGCCATCAGCCGCTGGTGCAATACCAAGCTCTCCCGCTCGTTGAGCTGCTCGACGAGGTTCTCGATCTCGTCGATGGGATCCCCCACCGTGCCGTCCGGCAGGTCAAGCGCAGTCAACGCTGCAATCCGCGCGGCAACGTCTTGAATCGGTTCCGGCGACTCGTCATCGATGGTCACAGTCACCAGCGGTTGGCGACTCCGGCCTCGAATCCGCTGCCACTGAGCCAACTCGTGAAGATCGTCGATCAACTGACTGATCACTGGTGGTGCCGAAATCACTTCGTCGTCTGAGACCCGCGAACCCGGGTCAGTGAGAACCACACACCCGAGAATGGCGGCGACCAATTCGCGCGCCGTCCCGTCATGTGTGCCGCTGATCGCGAAGAAGTCCTGAACGGTCAACGGCAAGAACCCATCGACGGTCGCGGATTTGGTAAGCCTCCCTGCCAGGGTGGCAGCTCTGGTATCCAAATGAAGTGCCGAAACCGACAGACCTGGGTCCAAGGTGGGAAACGCATCGGACAGGACGATGCTCTTGTGTCCAGTAACAAACAGATCGGCGAGCTCAGACAACAGCTTCTCGAGGTCGCCACCCGATGCGGTCTCTCTGGGCGAATCCTCCAGCCACCATTCGTCGCGCCCCAATCGTTCCAACCGAGCGGCGCGGTCGGATACATAACTATCGAGCCATGGCAAGACGTCGACCCAGGTTAAGTTGGTGATGTCGTCTAGCCGGGACGAATTCACCCCCACCATTGGCCCACGATGCCTCTCTTGCCTTTACCGAAAACAGAACGAATGGTTCACGATAGGCCACCGCGACCTACCTCGTCCCGCCAAGCAACTCTTCGGTCCGGCAGCGGACACAAACGGTGCCGCCGCGCGGCTCGGCGGTTCGCTCGTCGACTCCGATTCGCCGGTCAGCGCACGGCAGCGCTGGGCAGGACCGGCACGGTCAGAAGACCCTCCGACTCCAGTTCGGATCATGACATCCCCTGCCGGGGCATCGTCGGTGATGTCTGGGTAGTCGTCACTGCGAACCTGCACTTGCAGCCGATGCCCGGCCGGCAACCGGAAATGCGTCGGCCACGCGCGCACGTCCAATTCGTACTCTCGCCCGGGTATCACCGGCTCGGGCGCGACGGATCCGTTGCGGTGGCTCGCCTTGAGCCAACCCTGGGTGATGCGCTCGACGGTGCCGTCCGGCGCGACATCGTCGACGATCACCGCTAGGTTGCCGTCGGATGCGGTGAAGGTCGCCGAAACCTTTGCAGTCGGGGACCCTGTGATCACCACATCAGCGGGTAGCGGGGTGGTCGAGAAGACCACCGCCGCTGTGGCAGCGTCGGTATGGTCCGCGGGCACGGTGTACGCCCGGCTGCCCTGCTCGGTAGACACCGGACTCAGACCACCGTCGGTTCCCATCGTCAGCGTCAGCTCGGTGGATTCGGCGGGTGGCCACTGACCGAATTTTTGCCAGCCACGTTCGACGGGCTCCGAGGAGATCTCGTAGGAATTGATCCGCTGAGCAGGCAGCGGCGCAGAATCGTCCTCGCGAAGCCACTTGTCCCACCATGCGAGGTATGCCCCTGTGCCGATATCGGCTTTCTGGCCCGCCGGCATCCCGTGTTCCCACGGCCCGGCTACGACCCACGTCAGATCCGGGTGCGCGCTGTAGTTCTGCATCATCGGATCTCGGTACCGGTCGTACCATCCGCCGACCTGCAACATGGGCACGTCGATGTTCTGCCACTTCGCCTTGACGCTGCGGTCGATCCAGTACTCGTCGTACAGCGGATGTTCGTCGTACGGCCCCTCGGTTGCGGGCGCGGTGCTCGCTTGCCAGGTGCGGATGGTGTCGGATCGGATCCCGCCGCGGTAGATCGTGTTCTCGTACCAGTCACTGAATGCATCGACCGGAATGACCGCAGCCAGATGCGGTGGATTGTTGGCCGCGGACAGCATCGACGTGTGGCCGCCGTAACTGACACCGGACTGGCCGACCTTGTCCGTCGACCATGGTTGCGCTGCAGCCCATTCGACGAGATCGTAGTTGTCCTTCTGCTCCTGCGGCCCGAACGGATCGAGCACACCCGGGGAATCACCCGATCCACGAACGTTGCACAGCAGGATGTTGTATCCACGCTCGACCAGATATGCCGAGTCCACTGCCAACTGGTCGAGTCCGTCGTAGGCGTTGAAGTCGTAGACGATGGACGGAAACTGTTCGGCGACCGGCACATTGCCGGCGTCACCGGGCCGGTTCACGTCACACGCCAGAGTCTCGCCGTCGCGCATCGGAACATTCATGCGCTCGGAGGTGACCGTGTACTCGGCCGCCCGCCCGTAGGTGAAGAACGGGTCTGTCGGTGATTCGCGGGGCACCGCTGCCGCGGTGCCGGCAGTCTGTGCAGCGAGCACCACGGCGAGGGTCAGCGCCAAGGGTACGTGGGTGATACGGATATCGATCTCCATCCATCGGGCGGCTCGGCCGCAGGTTCTGAAAGTGGGATCAAAAAGATTCGGACACAGTCATACTCAGCAGGTGGTAGCTCAGACATTTGCCGTGTCCGTCGAGCACCGGGCTACCCGTCACTCCCCCACCGAGTACGCCGGGTAGCTCGAACACCAGTCCGGAGACCAGGGGCATGTCGGTGCGGCGTACCTCTCCCGTCACCAGCGGCGCAAAATGCGCAGCGACGGCCTCGACAGTCATTGCGCGAGTCAGCACTTCGTAGCTTTCGTCGGTCCGCGGGAAGACCGCGAGAATGAGAGTGTCGCCCTTGTCCCCGGTTCGCACGTCGGCGAGATCGTCGACAGTCCTCATACCGTCACCTCCGTGGTGTGCACGGCGGTCGTCACCTGTGCACGTGGAATCAAACACGATCTGATGGCGAGGACCTCCGTGTTGCTGCTGCGCGCACCGCCGCCGCCGGCTGGGCCGTTCGTATAGAGACTTTCGACTTCCCACCCCACGAGTGCCGCAGTTTCGGCGTCGGGCACCTTCGCGGTAACGCGCAGTCGTACTTCAGGGACATCCGTAGGGGCGACGAGTCCACGGAATGCAGCGCCCGCACCGATGTATTCGATGCCCACGTTCTCGGCGGATATACCGTGCACCTCCCACAGTCGTTGCTGCACAATCTCTCCGGCGAGCTCGGCGCGTTGCAGCGAGCGCGGACCCGCGTAGCTGATCTGCCCCTCACCGAGCCAACCGCCCCGGAATCCAAGGGTCACTTTCAGCTCCTCTGGCCGCGTGCTGCCCGTCGCCCCGGACACCGCCACCCGATCGGGTCCGATGGTCTCGAACGAGACCCCGGTGAAATCGGCGGTTACATCCGGCGTCAGATAACTGGCGGGATCGCCGACCTCGTACAGCAACTGCTCGGCGCACGTTCGCCGCGTCAACTCCCCGCCGGTACCGTCGACCTTGCCGAATTCTGCTGTGCCATCGGCACGTACGTCCCCGAACGGAAAGCCCAGATTCGCCAGACCCTGCACCGGCTTGGTGACCGGATCTGCGAAGTAGCCACCGGTCAGTTGGCCCGCGCATTCGAGAAGATGCCCGACGGCGGTCCCTGCACCGAGCGTCTCCCAATCCTGCCCGGCCCAACCGAACTCGTGCATCAGGGGTGCGAGATACAGCGCCGGATCGGCGAGACGGCCGGTGACGACCACGTCGGCACCGACGTCGAGTGCGGGCAGCACCGCATCGGCGCCGATGTAGGCGTTGGCCGATACGAGTTCCTCGGAATGCTCCGACAGCGGTCGACCGGTCTCCCACACCACCGGGTCGATCCGGCGCACCGCGTCCAGTACGTCGTCACCTGTGACGGCAGCGATACGTACCGAACGTGAGCACACCTGCTCGGCCACGCGCGCAACGACGGCCGCTGCCGCAACAGGATTCGCGGCTCCGGAGTTCGTGACGACGGTGATGCCCTGCTCGGTCGTCGCCCCGAGAACTGCGCGCATCCGCGCTGCCAACAGTGGGTCGTAGCCCGCCGTGGGATCGAGCAATTTCCGTGCCTGCCCTGTCGCGACCGTTCGCTCTCCGAGGCACTCGAAGATGAGATAGTCGAGCTCGCCTCGCTCGGCCAAGATCTGCGCCGGGTCGATGCGATCGCCGGCAAAACCTGCGCCGGCACCCAACCGGACGGTTCCGCGGGCGCTCATGACGACCACAGCGGGATCGCGCCGGTGGCCATGGCAACGCCGAGCATGCCGAGACTGATCAGCCACGCCCACCCCAACGTGTGCCGAATGTGCTTTCCGATGTCGACTTTCGCGAGACCCACCAAAAGGTAGAACGCGCCGGTCATCGGGCTGATCGGGAATCCGACCGTTTCCTCACCGATGATCGAGGCCTGCGCCAGATCGATTGCGCTGACGCCGAATTGGTCACCCACCTCGATGAGGACCGGCAGCACGCCGAAGTAGTAGGCGTCCGGCCCGAAGATCAGGCTCATCGGGACGGCGAACACGCCGACGATGAGCGGCAAGGCGGGGGCCATCGCGTCCGGAATGGCATTGGCTGCGCTGACCGCCATGGACTCGATCATGCCGCTGCCGTCGAGCACACCGAGAAGTACCCCTGCAGCCAACAACGTGCCGACCATCAGCATCGCGCCGACAGCGTGGGCCTCGATGCGGGCGGACTGGGCCTTCATTCCGCGGTAGTTGACGAGAAGCGCCACGATAGTGGCGATGATGAAGCACGTTTCCGGAGGGGCGATGGCGGCGATCAACGCAGCCAACGTCGCGATTACCAGGAAAGCATTGACCCAGAACAACTTCGGCCGCAGCAGTGCTCGGTCACTCGACGCGGTTGCCGGACCGTCCGCATCGTCGCCACCGGTCGACGGGGTGCCGGGCTCCTCGTTCGCGTCACCGACTGCGGATCCGGTATCCCCGGATCCCACGGACATGCGTTCGGCGACTCGCGCCGTCGACTCCTCCACGACGGCCGACGCATCGCCCGCGGCGACCTTGGCCAGACGGGTCCGCTCACGCCGACCCAGGTAGTAGGCGACGCCCAGCGCGAACACGACTCCGGCGATCTGGGCAGGAATCAACGGTACCCACAGTTCGTTGGCGTCGACACCCAGAGTTGCTGCAGCGCGAGCCGTCGGACCACCCCAGGGAACCATGTTCATCACTCCGGCACCGAGACCGACGCAGGTGGCCAGGACGAGCCGGCTCATACCGAGGCGTTCGTAGATCGGGAGCATGGCGGGGACGGCAATCAGGAACGTGGTTGCGCCGGCGCCGTCGAGGTGAGCCACCACGGCGAGGGCAGTGGTCGCGACTGCCACGGTCGGCGGGGCACTACCTGCCCAGCGCACGATGCGGGCGATGATGGGATCGAACAGTCCAGCGTCGCGCATGATCCCGAAGAACACGATCGCGAAGAGGAACATCGCGGCGACGCCCACCACGCCGCCGAGTCCGTCCTTGACGAACCCGGCCACCTCGGATGGCGAGTTACCGGCCAGGAACGCCGCAGCGAGCGGGACACCTGCGAGCGCGACGATCGCCGCAACGCGTTGGGTGAACAACAGCAGCAGAATGATGGCAATCGTCCCGAAGCCGAGCAGTGACAGCATGTGATCTCCTTCATCGAATACGACGAGTGTTGTGCAGATCACTTACTCCGTCCAACATCAGTTGGGTATAGATTCATGCATCGTGGGCATAAACCTGGGCATCGCCCATCTACGCGCCGTCGTCGCACTCGCCGATCATGCGAGCTTCACTGCAGCGGCGAACTGGCTTCAGGTCTCCCAACCCAATCTGAGCCGTACCGTCGCCGAGGCCGAACGACGCCTGGGCGTCCGACTGTTCGTGCGCACCACCCGCAGCGTCGACCTCACCGGAGACGGACACGAAGTCACGGCCTATGCCCGTCGGGTATTGCTCGAGTTCGACGACGGCCTGGAGCAGATCGGGCGCTTCGTCTCCGGTGACCGCGGAACCGTCACCATCGCGTGCCTACCCTCGATCGCGGCGACGTTTCTCCCGCCGTACATCGTGGACTTCCGCAGCAGTCACCCCGACGTCTCGGTACACATCAGAGACGGGTTGCGCGACGATGTGGTGGCCTCGGTTCGCGACGGTTCCGTGGACTTCGCAGTCGTCGCCGCGTCGGGACGAGCGAACGACTTGATGCGCACGACGGTCAGCACCGACGCCTTCGTCTGCGCACTGCCTCCGAATCATGCTCTGGCACAACGGACAAGCCTGCTGTGGACCGACCTCGCCGACCAGCCGTTCGTTGCGTTCGGTCCCGAATCGAGCATCGCCTCACACGTGCAACTGGGGCTCGAAAGCGCGGGAGTCGACGTCGGGCCATCGGTTCAGGCGCACAACGTGGCCGCCGTGGCGGGCCTGACCGCTGCCGGACTCGGCATCACCGTGATCCCGGAACTGGTGGTGCCGATGATGTCGTTCGCGAACCTGGTCTACCTGCCTATCGAGCCGACCATCCATCGCACCATCTCTGTTGTCCAGTTGCCGGGGCGACGCCAAAGTGCGAGCTGTACGGCGTTTCTGGATATTTTGGTGCCCGCCTTGAACGAATGAATGGTCCATTCAGTACGTCTGAGCGCGTGAAAGTCACATTGATCCGAACGGGGTGGGCGGTGGACCCCAATATTGTTGCGCCCCAATACGAATGAATGGTCCATTCAACACGTCTGAGCGCGTGAATGGACCATTCATTCGATGGGGTGGAGCAGAGAAAACTACTTCTTCGCCGACTCCAGAGCCTCGTTGAAGGTCTTCGAGGGGCGCATCACTGCCGCGGTGGCTTCGGGGTCCGGGTAGTAGTAGCCGCCGATGTCGACTGCGGTGCCCTGAACCTCGTTGAGCTCGGAGACGATTTTCTCCTCGTTCTCCGCAAGCGTCTTCGCCAGTGCAGCGAAGTGCTTGGCCAGTTCGGCGTCCTCGGTCTGCTCGGCGAGTTCCTGCGCCCAGTACAGCGCGAGGTAGAACTGACTGCCACGGTTGTCGAGTTCACCGGTCGAGCGCGACGGGCCCTTGCTGTTCTCGAGCAGCTTGCCGGTGGCGGAGTCGAGTGCCTTGGCGAGGATGGTCGCCTTGACGTCGCCGGTCTTGGTGCCCAGATCTTCGAGGCTCACGGCCAGGGCCAGGAACTCGCCGAGCGAATCCCACCGCAGGTGGTTCTCCTCGATGAGCTGCTTGACGTGCTTGGGAGCCGAGCCGCCCGCACCCGTCTCGTAGAGACCGCCGCCTGCCATCAGCGGAACGATGGAGAGCATCTTGGCGCTGGTACCGAGTTCGAGGATCGGGAACAGGTCGGTGAGGTAGTCACGCAGGATGTTGCCCGTCGCGGAGATGGTGTCGAGTCCGCGGACCAGACGCTCCATCGTGTATCGGATCGCGCGAACCTGGGACATGATCTGGATGTCGAGGCCCTCGGTGTCGTGATCCTTCAGGTACTTGCGCACCTTGCCGATGAGCTCGTTCTCGTGCGGGCGGTACGGGTCGAGCCAGAAGACGACCGGCATTCCGGATTCACGCGCACGCGTGACGGCGAGCTTGACCCAGTCCTGGATCGGGGCATCCTTCACGATGCACAGACGCCAGATGTCGCCCTCTTCGACGGTCTGCGTCAGCAGCACCTCGCCGGTGGCCTTGTCGGTGATGTTCGCGACGCCTGCCTTCGGTACCTCGAAGGTCTTGTCGTGCGAGCCGTACTCCTCGGCCTTCTGCGCCATCAGACCGACGTTGGGAACGGTGCCCATCGTCGTCGGATCGAACTGGCCGTTGGTCTTGCAGAAGTTCACCATCTCCTGGTAAATCCGGGAGAACGTCGACTCGGGGTTGACGGCCTTGGTGTCCTTGGGACGTCCGTCCGCTCCCCACATCTTGCCGCCGGCGCGAATCATCGCGGGCATGGATGCGTCGACGATGACGTCGCTGGGCGAGTGGAAGTTCGAGATGCCGCGGGCGGAGTCGACCATCGCGAGCTCCGGACGGGTCTCGTGACACTTGTGCAGGTCTTCGATGATCTCGTCGCGCTTGGACGCCGGGAGGGTCTCGATCTTGGTGTACAGGTCCGAGAGGCCGTTGTTGACGTTGACGCCCAGCTCCTCGAAGAGCTCGTTGTGCTTGGCGAACGCGTCCTTGTAGAACACACGCACAGCATGGCCGAACACGATGGGGTGCGAGACCCGCATCATGGTCGCCTTGACGTGCAGGGAGAACATGACGCCGGTGTCGTAGGCGTCCTGCATCTCGTGCTCGTAGAAATCGAGGAGTGCCTTCTTGCTCATGAACATCGAGTCGATGACGTCACCGTCGGTGAGCGAGACCGTCTCCTTGAGCACGATCGGCTCGCCGTCGGCGGGCAGCAGCTCCATCTTGATCTCACGGTCACCGTCGACGACCGTCGACTTCTCGCCGTGGTAGAAATCGCCCTCGCGCATGTGCGCGACGTGGGTGCGCGACGCCATCGACCACTCGGTCATGCTGTGCGGGTGCTTGCGGGCGAATTCCTTGACGGCCTTCGGCGCGCGGCGATCCGAGTTGCCTTCACGCAGAACAGGATTGACCGCGCTACCGAGGCACTTGGTGTACCGGTCGCGGATCTCGCGCTCTTCGTCCGTCTTCGGATTGCCGGGGAAGTCGGGGATCGCGTAGCCCTTGTCCTGCAGTTCCTTGATGGCAGCGAGCAGCTGCGGAACCGACGCGCTGATGTTGGGCAGCTTGATGATGTTGGTCTCGGGCAGCTGCGTCAGCTTGCCGAGCTCGGCGAGGTTGTCGGTCACTCGCTGGTCTTCGTTGAGGTAGTCGGGGAACTCGGCGAGGATGCGGTTGGCAACGGAGATGTCACTCGACTCGACGTTGATCTCGGCCGCGCTGGCGAAAGAACGTATGACCGGCAGAAACGCGTGAGTCGCCAGCATGGGCGCCTCGTCGGTCAGGGTATAGATGATGGTCGGCTTCTTCGCAGTCATGTTTCGCCTTTGCCTCAGTTTCAACGTCGTCTTTTGGATGCGTCCACCGTCGACTTTAATCTTTGAACCCGCCGCTGTGCGTGCCAGTGGGGTATCACTCCATCGGCGGTTCCAAGTTACCGACCGGTAGGCCGCTCAAAGGTTTTCGTCGCCCACCGCTGCCCCGCCTCTGACCACCGCCGGAGCATCCGATTTGCCCGGATCGGAACAACGGACCCCTCCCCGACCGTTGAACCGAATATGACGACCTACAAAACTGTCAATCCTGCCGACGGCACAACTGTCAAGGAATTCGAAACTCTCGACGCGGCCGGCGTCGAGCGCGCACTGGCCGACGCACACGCCGGATTCCAGACGTGGCGCAAGACCTCACCGAAGCACCGCGCCGAAATTCTGCACAAGGTCGCCGATCTCTACACCGAACGTTCGGACGAACTGGCGCGGACCATCTCGCTCGAAATGGGCAAGCCGCTCACCGAATCCCAGGGTGAGGTGGAGCTGTCCTCCAACATCTACCGCTACTACGCAGACAACGGTCCCGCGCTGCTCGAGGACGAGAAGCTCGACGTCCCCGGCGCGGAAGACACTGTGCTGCAGCGCAAGCCGGTGGGCGCGCTCGTCGGCGTCATGCCGTGGAACTTCCCGTACTACCAGGTGGCTCGATTCGCAGGCCCGAACCTGATGGTGGGCAACACGATTCTGCTCAAGCACGCACCGAACTGCCCGCAGTCGGCTCTGCTGATGGAGGAGATCTTCCAACAGGCCGGACTCCCCCAGGACGCGTACATCAACATCTTCGCGACCAACGATCAGATCGCCGAGATGATCGCCGACCCACGCGTGCAGGGTGTCTCGCTCACCGGTAGCGAGCGGGCCGGAACCTCGGTCGCCGAAACTGCCGGACGCAACCTCAAGAAGGTCGTGCTCGAACTCGGCGGCTCGGACGTGTTCATCATGCTCGACTCCGACGACATGGACGCCACCGTCGAATCCGCAACCCGGGCGCGGCTGTCCAACGCAGGCCAGGCCTGCAACGCCGCCAAGCGCATCCTCGTCGCCGAGGAGTTCTACGACGACTTCGTCACCAAGCTCACCGCATCGTTCGAGGCAGTGCGGACGGGCGATCCGTTGGACGCGAACACCACCCTCGGCCCGCTGTCGTCGCAGACCGCAGCCGACACGTTGATCGAGCAGATCGACGACGCCGTCGCCAAGGGCGCAACCCTGCTGACCGGCGGCAAGAAGATCGACGGACCGGGTGCATTCGTGCAGCCGACGTTGCTGACCGACGTCACCCCGGACATGCGTGCGTACAGCGAGGAGCTGTTCGGACCGGCAGCGGTGATCTACAAGGTCGAAAGCCCGCAGCAGGCAATCGAATTGGCGAACTCCTCGGCCTACGGCCTGAGCGGCTCGGTGTGGAGTGCCGACCTGGACAAAGCCCGTGACGTCGCCGAGCAGCTCGAAGTGGGCATGGCCTTTGTCAACGAACACGGCACCACGCTGCCCGGCCTGCCGTTCGGCGGAGTCAAGCGCTCCGGCGTCGGCCGTGAGCTGGGACCGTGGGGCATGGACGAGTTCGTGAACAAGAAGCTCGTGCGCGTCTCCGCGAAGTAGATCGTGTTGGCATGGCTCCCCGGGCAGTTGCCCGGGGAGCTTTGTCGTGCCGCAGTCATACTGTCTCGATGATCGTCGAACATGCTCTACTGCACGTCGTCCCCAGTCGAACCGACGAATTCGAGGCCGCGTTCACCGACGCGAAGTCGATCATCTCCTCGATGCCGGGGTTCGTGAATCTGACACTGTCGCGGGGCATCGAGCAGCCGAATACGTATCTACTGCTGGTCGAATGGGGATGCCTCGAAGACCACACCGAGGGCTTCAGGAAGTCCGACGAGTACCAGAAGTGGAAGACGCTGCTGCATCATTTCTACGAACCCTTCCCCGTCGTCGAGCATTTCGCTCCGAGGCTCAGGGCGTAGGAGATAAGTTCGATTCTCGTCCCCATCGCCGTTTCGAGGAGTCACCCGTGGCCAATGCTTCGTCGTTCGTATCCAAGCAGGACGACACCGAGATCAGTACCTACATCTGGGCGACGTCCGCCGACCCGGCGCGCGGCGTCGTACAGATCGCGCACGGGCTCGCCGAGCACGGCAGCCGCTACGCCCGCTTCGCCGCAGCGTTGAACGACGCCGGATTCCACGTCGTCGCGTCCGATCATCGCGGCCACGGAGAGTCGATCGTCGACACCCCCGGCGATTTCGGTGCTGCAGCGTTCGCGGGTTTGTGGGCCGACATCGAGCAGCTGGGCGAATCACTGCTGAACGAATATCCCGACCTGCCACTGTTCCTGTTCGCCCATTCCATGGGATCGTTTGCCGCGCAGCATGTTCTGATCGAACGATCCGATCTGTACGAGGGTGTGGTGCTGTCGGGCTCGACCACGCTGAACATCCTCGCCGCCGGAATGGCCGACGCCCCAGCCGGTGACCTGAGCGTGTTCAACGCCGCCTTCGAGCACCGCACCGGATACGAGTGGCTCTCCCGCGACGAGGCCGAAGTGGACGCCTACGTAGCCGACCCGCTGTGCGGCTTCGACCTCCCGGAGTCGACGGTCCCCGCGTTGTTCGGTGAGGCCGACAAGGTCGCCGACCCGCACAACCTCGAGCAGATCCGTTCCGATCTCCCGCTGCTCATCACCTCGGGAACCGACGACCCGCTCGCCGGGGGCGGACAGTTGATCGAGACCCTCGCTGCCCGATACCGCGAGGCCGGAATGAGCGACGTCACCGTCACCCTCTACCCCGGTGCTCGCCACGAGATCCTCAACGAGACCAACCGCGACGAGGTCACCGCGAACATCATCGGCTGGCTCACCGACCGCGCCGGATAGACCTACCGCTTTCGCAGCTGCACGGGCTGCCCGTCCTCCGGAAAGGGAAGCGACGTGAAGTTCAGCGGCGCAACGTAATCGGGGTCGACCGACCAGTCGAACCGCAGCAGCAGATGATGCATGATCGTCTTGATCTCCGCTCCGGCGAAGAACATGCCGATGCACTTGTGCACGCCTCCGCCGAACGGCTCCCACGCGTAGCGGTGCACCTTGTCCTCCCGGCGGTCGTCGGCGAACCGGCCGGGATCGAATTTCTCCGGGTTCGGCCAGTACTCGGCCATGTGGTGCGTGAAGTGTGGGGCGACCGACGCATACGTCCCCGCGGGAACGAACTTGCCCTGCACCTCGGTGTCCTTGACCGCGCGGCGCGCAACCACCGGCGTGGGCGAGACCAAACGCAAGCATTCCTTCATCACCAGATCGACGCTGTGCAGTTCGTCCAGTTGCGCGAGCGTCGGCGCATCGGTACCGAGCGCCTCGGACTCGGCACGGCACTTGTCCTGCCACTGCGGATGCTGACCGAGGTACTGCATCATCGTCGACAGCGTGATCGTCGACGTGTCGTGCGCGGCCATCAGCAGGAAGATCATGTGGTCGATCACTTCGTCGTCGGAGAAGCGTTCGCCGTCGTTCCCCTCGATGTGACACAGAACCGAGAACAGGTCGTCGGTCTCGGTGGCACGCCGGGACGGCAGGTACCGCCGGAAGAACTCCTCGAGCATGGCGCGGCCGTCGAGACCGCGCTTCCACCGAGTTCCGGGAACCCGAAAGCGCACAATGGATGTCGCCGCCTGAACGCACGCCACGAAACTGGAGTTCAGCTCGGCGATCTCGGCATCGGTGCTGCCCTCTGCGCCGCCCATGAAGATGCTCGTTGCCACCTCCAGGGTCAACGCCTTGAGCGCCGGGTAGACCTGAACGTCGCGCCCGCCTTGCCACGCGTCCAAACCTGTTGCTGTGACAGGATTCAACGCCTCGACGGATTTGGTGAGCCGGTCCCTGGTGAAGGCCTGCTGCATGATCCGTCGGTGCTTCAGATGCTCCTCGGAGTCGAGCAACATCAATCCGCCGTGAAAGAACGGGCCGATCAGCAGGGACCAGCCGTCACCGTTCGCGAACGCCTTGTCGGCGTTCTGCAACACCTCTTGGCATGCGTCCGGACCCAGAACGGTGATCCACTTCTGACCGGCCATCGTCAGCCACGACACCTCGCCGTACTTCTCCCACCGACTCCCGAGCAGTTTCAGGGGATCTCGGATGTACTCCAGCGTGTGCCCGACGACGGGCATACCGCCGTCGCCGTATACCGGTTGGAGCGTTGAATCAGCAGGTGGAGCAGCCAGAGCACGTGCCATTGTCGACCTCCGTCAATCTGACAGAGCGTCCTGTCAGATGGCATGTAGTCTGCGTCACACCTGCTCCCTCTGTCAAGATCTACGCATGGCTTCCACGCGCCGCTACAACGGCATGAGCGCAGACGATCGCACCGCCGACCGTCGCGCACGGTTGCTCGAAGCCGGACTCGAAGTGTTCTCGACGGCCGGTGCCCAGAACACGACCATGACCGCGATCTGCGCGGAGGCGAAGCTGACCGAGCGCTACTTCTACCAGAACTTCTCCAGCAAAGAGGATGTGCTCGAGAAAGTGGTGGAGTCGGTATCCGACGAGATCCGGGCCGCTGCCCTGGACGCGCTGCACTCCCCCGCCCCCACCGTCGAGGACCAGGTACACAACGCCATCGCCGCGTTCGTCGGCGTGCTCACCGACGACCGCCGCAAGGGCCGCGTCGCGATGATCGAGTCGCTGGCCGTCGACTCACTGCGTGACTATCGACGACAGTCCATGCGCGCGTTCGCCCATCTGGTCGCCGAGCAGTCACGCGAGCTGTTCGGCGAACAGGCCTGGCCGCAGCCACAATCCGAGATCAACGGCCTGCTGTTCATCGGCGGACTCGCGGAACTGGTCATCGCGTGGTTGAACAACGAGATAGCCGTCACCCCAGCGGATATCGTCGACGCCGCCACTCGCCACTTCGTCGCGACGGCACACCGCTGAGGTGCGCTACGCGCAGTGGCGTGACTAAGTGCCCGCTGAGGCACTTACCCGCACCACTGCGCCGGAGGCGCACTCCTACCGGTCGAAGTGCGCCTTGGAGATCTGACCGTGCACGCCGACCGTCTTGTCGACGACCTGCGACACGGTGAAGTTCGCGGCCGCGGAGAGGTACGCGTAGGCCGTCGCCCGGTCCATACCGAGGTCGGTCTCGAGGAAGTCGAGCGCGTTGACCACGGCGCGACGCATGGCGGCGTTCAGGTCCGAACTCTGGCCGCCGACGGCACCGTCCGGGTCGGACAGACCGATCGGAATCCACGAGTCCTCGTTCTCGGCAAAGGGATACGAGTACGCGACGGACGGGGCATCTCCACTGCCCGCCTTGCAGACAGTGAGGCGGAAGGTGCCGCGCAGAGAACCTTCCATCGCGGTGAGCGCCACCTCCCCGTCGCCCATCGCCATGTGCGGATCGCCGACGTAGAACAACGCACCCTCGGCGAACACCGGGAGGTAGAACGTCGATCCGACACCGAGCAAACCGACGTCGATGTTGCCGCCGCCGAGCGTCGGCGGAATCGAGTTCGCGTTGGGTGACGTCAGACCCGGGTCGCTGGCGAACGCGACGCCCATCATGCCCATGAACGGGCGCAGCGGAAAGCGCACGGCCGCATCGCCGTAACGCATCACACCCTGCCCGTCCTCGACGGCTGTGAACGTGGAGACGTTGCCGTACTGCGTCGGATCACCCGACGGCCTGCCATCGCTGCCGATCGGCGGCATCACCTCGTCCAGGCTGATACCTGCGGGTGCCTCACCGGACGCGGTCACCGCCAGGGAACCCTTGCCGTGCCGACTCGACACCACGCCGTACGGAACGCGGGGAATCGCCTCGAGCGTCTCGATCTTGAGCACGTCGCCGCGCTGCGCCCCTTCGACGAACACCGGGCCCGTCACTACGTGCGGGCCGTCGACGTCGAAGTTGCGGACCGTCCGGTCGTACCCGCCGGCGATGTCGATGGCGTCCTGCAGCACATCGGATTCCGCTACGCCTTTGCCGCCGAAGAACTCGACGGGATCGCGGCCCTGGTCCTCGAGAATTCCCTCGTGGCTGAGCGCATCGATGGTCACCGTCTCACCGGACTTCATCTGCAGCACCGATTCGGACTCGACCGTCGGGACGTATCCCCAGAGAACCTTGTCGACTTCGGAACTCAGGTAGTGATCGCCGGAGATATCGCCTGCGGCGGGCTGAAGAATGCCGACCGGTGCCGGAGCCGACGAACTCGCGGCGGCGGTGCTCGTCGACGACGACGTCGAACAGGCTGCGGTTCCGGCGATCCCGACGCCCGCGCCCAGCGCGGCCACCGCCTGAATGAATCCGCGACGTCCGATCCCCTTGGTGATCGTCTCCGCTGCCTGCTCCGCCATCGACCGCGCCATGATTCCTCCTGAATTGTCCGAAACCCGAACGTAGACCGGAGGTGTTTCTCGGCAGTTACGATCACGCGTCGCGGCAATTGCTCAGCTTGGATCGCTGCCGCCGATTGCGGACCACCACACAGCGGTGACGGCGGCGAGGACCGTCACTGCCACGAACTCGGCGAATCCGCCTCCGTCGACGACCAGCCACAGCAATCCGATGATCGGACCTGCCACCGCGGCGGGGGCGTCGAGCATGATCCGACGCCGCAGCGAGCCGAAGCGATCACTGCGCGTACGGAGGTCGGACTCGTTCAACCGCGGCGCGTCGAGCGGAGCGCCGGGAGGCAACGAACTACAACGCCGTCCCGACGGCAGCGCCACAATTCCGGGTTCGATGACGAAAGCGCGCCGCCCGAGAATCGACCTACTCGCGCGCGCGTCGGCGTCGGGGACGATCGCCAGCAGCCCGGTGTGGAAGTAGACGGGGTACCAGGCCCGCCCACCGTTCTCGTGTACTTCCAGGTACCCGCGAGAACGCATACGGTGTTGAAACCGTACTCGCCGAACGGTGGTCGAGGTGTTCATCGACCTTCCGGCCAGCACTGCGCACGCTGTCGACCAGCCCGTCCAGACGAGGACGATCAGGGCCACGAAAACGCTCAGTGGCGCAATGACGACAGCGGTCGATGCCGCGACAACCAGAGTGATCGCCGCGGCACCGACCGGATATCCGAGACCGTGAGCTATTTCAGGAACCCGACCTTCGAGTAGTCGAGATCGCCGAATCCCGGAGCTCCGAAGTTCGCGAGATTCGACTTGGTCGCGTACGTCGACGGACGCTGGAACATGGTCAGGCTATGGCCCTCGGCCCAAATCGCCTTGTCCGCTTCGTTGTAGTCGGCGATGCGTGCATCGTTGTCGAGCTCGGCGGCAGCCTTGTCGAGCAAACCGTTGATCTCCTCGGATCCCACCTGGCCGTAGTTCTGCAGCGTGCTGCCCGGCGTGAGCCGGAAGATGCCGTCACTGCTCGAGGAGTACGGCGTTCCCTCCCAAGTGAAGTGGGTGACATCGAATGCGCCGACCAGAATGTACTTCTCGAAGAAGTCATCCGACGGCACCGATTGGATGATGAGATTGGCACCGACGGCCTTGAGGTTCTGCTGGATGATCTGCGCTTCCTGCGTCGCATTGGGGGTATCGGCCGGAATGATGTCCTGCAGATCGAGCTGCTTGCCGTCCTTGGATCGGAACTCCCCGTTCATCGTCCAACCGGCCGCGTCGAGTTCGGCCTTCGCCTTTTCGGGGTCGAAGGTGATATTGCCGTTGTTGGCCTGGTAGCCCTTCTGCCCGTCCACGTAGATGTGGTTGTTCAGGACAGTCGGGCTCGAGGTGATCTGACCGAGCTGTGACGTCGCCAGGTAGTCACGATCGATCGCCTTCATCAACGCCACGCGCACTGCCTTGTCCGAGGTGATGCGTCCCGGGGCTCCGTTGAAGTCGAAGTGCCGGTACTGCGGGCCCAGGCTCTGCCGCAGGTCGACATTCGGGATACCGCGGGCAACCTTGAAAGCATCGGCGCTGCTGCCCAATTCGAAGTAGTCGATCTCGCCACTCTGCAACGCACCGATAGCTGCCGTCGTATCCAGCGGCAGGTACGTGATGGTGTCCAGCACTGCTGGGTTCTCACCCCACCAGTCCGGGTTGCGCTCGGCAACGATGCGCTTGCCGCCGGGCTCGATCGTGCGGATGCGGAACGGGCCGGCGGTGGCAGGCATGGTCTCGACCGAACCGGTGTTGAACGCCTCGACAGTGTTCACGGACTCCGCAGGCATCAGCGGCGAAAACAGGGAGCGCCAGTCCGCGAACTTCTCAGCGAACGTCAGGGTCACCTGCTGGTCGTTCTCACCGCACAACGGATTCCACCTTGTCCCAGCCCGCGGTGCTGGACGCCTCGTAAGCCGGGTCCTTGCCGCTGTTCGCAGTCCATGTGGCCACGAGGTCGGTGTAGTCCAGCGGCCTCCCGCTGCTCCACTTGGCCTTGGGATTGATGTTGTAGGTGATCACCTGCTTACCGTCGACCTCGGACTCGGTGATGTCGGTGAAGAAATCGGTCGCCGTCGTGAGGCTTGCGTCCGCGGCAGCCTTGAACGCCGTAGGCATCAACGCGGCGTAGTACCGCGCAGCGTCGACTGTGGTGCCGTCGATTTGGTAGTAGTTGTAGTTGGTCGGCACCTGCGAGAGCGGGAAGTTCATGTTTCCGCCCTGCTGTAGATCGCTGATCGGGTGTGGATTGATCTGCGCTCCGCTCTCGAAGGACGCAGGCGCGTCGGCGTTGGGCCCGGTATCCCCCGAGCTGCACCCCGCCACCAGTCCCACAGTGGTCACGGCCACCGCGATCGGGACCAGTGCCCGAAATAGCTTGGCTCTCATCAATTCACCTTTCTCAGTGTGCACGTAACCTGCAGGATCAGATGGCGTCGGCCAGTGCTGCGGCCTCGGCGATTCGGGCTCGTTGGAGCACGGGATCGGGGATGGGGATGGCTTTCAGGAGTGCCCGTGTGTACGGGTCCTCGGGTGCGTCGAAGATCTGCGCCGTCGGACCCTTTTCCACGAACACCCCGTTGCGCATCACAGCAACTTCGTCGGCGAGATGACGCACCACCGACAGATCGTGCGAGACGAAAAGATATGCCAGCCCGAGCTCCGCTTGCAGATCCTGCAGCAGGTTCAGCACGCCCGCCTGGATCGATACGTCGAGTGCGGACACCGGCTCGTCGAGCACCAGGATCGACGGCTTCAGCGCCAAAGCCCGTGCAATACCGACTCGTTGACGCTGCCCGCCGGAAAATTGTGTGGGATACCGATCTGCGAGTTCCGGACGCATCCCGACGGTGTCCATCAGTTCCCGAACCCGGCGGGTGCGCTCGTCGATCGGGACACCGTTGATCTTCAACGGCTCGGCGATGATCTCCCCCACCGGCATCCGCGGGTCGAGCGAGCCCATCGGGTCCTGGAACACGATTTGGATGTGCGCGCGGAGCTGTCGTTGCTCGGCGCGGCTCAGGCCGTACGGCTCGACGCCGTTGATCCGGATCGAACCTTGTTGCGGCTTCACGAATTCCATGATCTCGAGCAGGGTCGTGGACTTGCCGCAGCCCGATTCGCCGACGATCGCCAGCGTCGACCCGGCGTGCACGTCGAAGCTGATGCCCTGCACCGCAGGCACTTCCCCGGCCCGACGCCGCAGTACCGATCCCTTGAACACCGGGTAGCTCTTGTGTAGATCGGTCACCGACAGCACCGGAGCGTCCTTCGAAACCGTCACCACCAGCTCCGCTGGGGCCTCCGACCGTGGGGCACCCTCGAACTCCGTCTCCACCGAGTCTGCCGTCGCGGCATCGATGCGAATGCACGCAGCACTGTGGCTCGGTGCGACCTCGATCAACTGGGGTTCGCCTGCGTCGCACGCGTCGGTGTGCAACGGGCACCGCGGACCGAAGGGGCATCCCGTCGGCAGGTTGACCAGAGCCGGCGGGGTGCCCTCGATCGGCACGAGCCGCTCCTGGGCCGGCCGGTCGGGGCGAGGAACCGATCCGAGCAGCCCGACGGTGTACGGCATCGACGGATGCGCATAGAGCTCGTCCACGGGCGCGGTCTCGACTGCGCGACCGGCGTACATCACCATGGCCCGATCGGCCACGCCGGCAACGACTCCGAGGTCATGGGTGATGAACACGACCCCGGCCCCGGTGACGTCCCGCGCGGTACGGAGCAGATCCAGAATCTGGGCCTGGATTGTGACGTCGAGGGCCGTGGTGGGCTCGTCGGCGATGATGAGGTCGGGGTCGTTGGCGATGGCCATCGCGATGACGGCGCGTTGGCGCATGCCACCGGAGAACTCGTGCGGGTACGACCTGGCCCGTGTCTTCGGATCGGCGATACCGACCAGATCCAACAACTCGAGCGCACGCTCGTGCACCTTCGCTTTGCCGAGCGATGGATTGTGTACCGAGATCGCTTCGGAGATCTGGTCACCGATGCGGTAGATGGGCGTCAGTGCAGTCAGCGGGTCCTGCGAGATCATGGCCACCGAACGTCCGCGCTCGCGAGACATCTCGCGGTCGGACAGGCCGAGCAGCTGACGGCCGTTGAGTTCGATGGATCCGGTGACCCGCGCGGTCTGCGGGAGAAGTCCCATGACGGCGAGGGACGACACCGACTTTCCCGAGCCGGACTCGCCGACGATGGCCAACACCTCCCCCTTGTCGACCTGGTAGTCCAAGCCCCGGACTGCGGTGACGCGCCCTTCCTCACTGGGGAAACTGACCTCGAGCCCGCTGACCTTCAACACCGGCACAATCTCAGCCACGCGCCTGTCCCCTCGTCGAGTTCGGATCGAATGCATCGCGCAGGCCGTCGCCGACGAAGTTGGTGGCCAGCACGATCAACACCAGTGCGCCACAGCAGAACGCGAACAGCCACGGATACGTCAACGCGGACGACGTGCCGTCGGCGATCAGCGTGCCGAGCGAGACGTCGGGTCGCTGGACACCGAAGCCGAAGTAGCTCAGGGACGCCTCACCGATGATGGCGATACCCACGTTGAGCGTGACGTCGACGATGAGAATCGAGGCCATCGACGGCAGCACGTGCTTGCCGATCACACTCGCCGGGGTCGCGCCCATGTACTTTGCGGCGCGGATGAATTCACGCTCCCGGAGCGACCGCGTCATAGCCCGGATGATGCGCGAGGTGATCATCCACGCGAACGCCGCAAGTAGCAGCACCAGAATGAAGAAGCTCTTGTCGCGGAACAGCGGTGAGCAGATGGCGATGACCAGGAAGCTCGGGACGACGAGCAGGACATCGGCAACCCACATCAGGGCGCGGTCGGTCCAGCCGCCGAAGTATCCCGCCACCGCGCCGACGACGCCGGCGAGCACCGTGGAGATCAACGCCACGAGCATGCCGATGATCAGCGACTTCTGCAATCCGCGCAGAGTCTGAGCGAGGACGTCCTGCCCGATCTGGTTGGTGCCGAACCAATGCCGCGTGGTCGGCGGAGAGTTCAACGCATACGCGTCGAGTTCCTCGTAGGTGAAGGGGATGAAGTGCGGGAGCACGAACGCGCCGACGAACATCACCACCAACACCAGAATGCCTACCAGGGCCGGCCTGTTACGCAGGAACCGACGCAGCACCAGTCGACGGCGGGTGATCGGGGCCGTCGTCTCGCCCTGGCCGTCCACCGCGGCGATCTCGGGAACCACAGGTGTTGCCATCGCCGATCCTTTCCTCGATCGAAGTGGTGGGTCAGTCCGCGTAGCGAACGCGCGGATCCAGTGCGGCAGTGAAGATATCGGTCAGCATTCCGGAGACGAGGACGGAGAGCGCGGTGAAGAGCGAGACCGCGAGCGTGATGTTGATGTCCTGGCTGGTGATGCCGTAGATCAGCCAGTCCCCCATGCCGTACCAACCGAATACGCGCTCGGTGAAGGTGGCTCCGGTGATCACCGCGCCCATACCGAACGCGAACAACGTGGCCATCGGAATGAGCGCAGTACGGAAGCCGTGCTTGAAGATCGCGCGGCCGCGGGTGAGCCCCTTGCCGCGGGCGGTGCGAATGTAGTCCATGTTCAGCTCGTCCAGCATCGAGCTGCGCATGTAGCGGCTGTAGCCACCGATGGTGAACAACATCAGCACGACGGTGGGTAGCAGTAAATGCTGTGCACGGTCGACGATTTCGTTCATCAGGCCGGGCGCGAGCGTCGTCGACGTCTCGCCGGTGTACTGGAAGAACTGACTGCCCGTGCTCTGATTGACCTGCACCGCCAGGTATTTGAGCACCGGGGCAAGCACCAGAATCGGTGTGCTGATGAGAACGAACGTCACGACCGTTGCAACGTGATCGAAGATCTTGTACTGCCGAACCGCTCCGTACGCCCCGATCAACGTACCGAGCACTGCTCCCAACACGGTGCCGAGCACCACCAGCCGCAGTGATACGAGGATGCGACGCCACAACTCGTCGTTGACCGAACCGGCCGCGATCGTCTGCCCGAAATCACCGTGCAGCACCGCCCACAGCCACTTCAGGTAACGCAACACCGGATTGTCGTCGAGGTGCAGAGCCGCGCGCTTGGCGGCCAGCACCGCGTCGGAGGGCGGTGGGTTACGGCTGAGCAGATTGGACAGCGGATCGAACGTGAGCGACGCCAGAAGGTAGGTCAGAAACGTCGCGATGAGCAGCAGTACGACGTAGTTCAGCAACCTCCGCGCAAGATAACCGCCCACGCGCAACCACCTTCCATCTAACACCACGGCGGTGCCCACTGGCACTGCTCTCGGCATTGTTCACACCGCGTGTTTCCTGCTTGTTTCGTTAGCGGCGGAAACAGACATTCCACAACATAGCACCAGAAATTTGCTGTTCGTTCATGGAAGAGGAAATACTTTCCGAGGAACGGACAAACCGGAAATAGCGGTGTCAGAACATGTTTGGAGACATTTACCGATACAGGCTGCAAATTCCGACAATGCGGACAACGCGCGGAATAGGTGCTCTCCACTCGAATCGGTAGATTCACGACCATGACCGCAGCTGCCACACCCGACGGATTCGCCTACGAACGATTCGACGTCACCGACGCCGGATCCATCGCCGCGGTCTTCGCGGCCAAGGAACATCGAGCCGGGCTCTACGTTCTGCACTTCACCGACGGCTCGGCCTACGCGGGCTACGCAGATTCGGTCGCCGCGCGGTTCGCCGCGGACCTCGACGTGTGGGCCGACATCGAGGCACTCGACTTCGCGGCCGGAACTCCAGATCAGCTGGGGCAGCTGCAGGAGCTCGTGTCGCGCCTGACCCGCCTCCGCGAACGCCCTTCCGATCCTGGCGCGATCGGCGAAGCACCGAGCGCGAAATCCGCACTGCCGAAAGAAAGAGCCAAGCGGGCGACGTTGCTCGACACGGCAGTCGGCAAGGCACGCAAGCAGTTCTGGGAACTGTCCGACCACATCGCGTACCCCGCCATCCGCAGCATCGTGGCCGACTACCTCAATTCCTCGATCCCCGACCCGGCGAACACCGAGAAGTATCTGTGGCAGATCGCTGCCCTGTCCGACGATCTCGCCGAGACCGGTCCGCGACGCTTGGTGACGCTGACGTGCGGCGGCTTCGAGACGCTCCGCGTCGACGAGATCGTGCACGACGACGACACGATCGAACTCGACCTGCGCATCAACACCAACGTTCCGCGCGACCGCACCGACGAGCAACTCGAGGTCTCCAACGAGACGGTCAGCGCAGGACGCGGTCCGCACCGGGACGAACGTGTGTGGTCGTGGTCGATCGACCTCGGCGCACTGCTGGAAGAAGACGTGGACGTCGACCTCGGCATCGACGACGACACGTTCGACGACCTCGCCTACGGCCTCAACGCCCGGCTGATGCGATCCGGAAACTCAACGGGCGCAGCATCACACAACCACGACCTCGCGTCCGACCTGCTCGCCGAGGCATACCGGCAGCTGTTCGAGACCGAGTGACCGATCGGCTGTGGTACGTCTCGTACGGGTCCAACCTGCTGCGCGAGAGGTTCCATACCTACCTGACCGGGTCCGACGAGCGGTCCGAATTCGGTGCGCACCCACCGGCACCCATTGCGTCACCACCCGCCGAAGAACGATGGCTGTGGATCGATCATGCGCTGTATTTCGCGGGAGTCTCCCGGCGCTGGACCGGAGCGTCCGCATTCGTCTCCACGACGGTCGATCCGGCGAATCGCTCTGTAGGGCGCGGATATCTGATCGAGCGAGCCCAGTTCGCTCATCTGGCCGCGGTCGAGAACGTCGTCGCAGCCGTCGATATCGGGGCGACGGAGACGCTCGCCATCGGACAGTGGGCGCAGCTGTCAGTGGATCGCGAGGGCGAGAGCTTCCGCGGGAAATATGATGCACTGCTACGGCTTCCGGACATCCACGGAAGGTCCGCCTTCACGCTGAGCAGTTCGACCGTGCGCGAGCCCGGCGAACCGTCGAGCAGGTATCTCTCGACCATTCGCCGCGGACTGCTCGGCGCAGACCTCGATCTGGACGTCGACGCCTACCTCTACGCGGCCATCGAACGATCGATGCAGATCACTTCAGCGCATCAAGGTTCGTCTTCAACAGCAGCACGTTGTAGTCCGACCACCGAGAAGCAGTGAAGTACAGGTCTTTTCCGCTCGACATCGGGTGAATGAACGGCGCGTAGATGCCACCGGCCGTCTGATTGGCGTCGAGGATGGTCCTCGGCGCACTCCACGGACCCTCGGGATTGTCTGCTGTGCGAGCCACCAGAGTGCGAGAGTTCTCGTCCCCGTACATCATCACGTAGCGGCCGAGGTAGTCGTTCCACGCAACCGACATCTCACTGACCGGGCCCTTGACGATGGCGACCGTATCGCCGATGTTCTTCGACCACTGCTTCGTCGGGTCCGGATCCTGCGTCGAGTACTCGTACGCGTCGAGATTCTCGATGTCCGCAGGCGCGACCCGCGAGACGAAGGCGTCGCCGAATCTACCGTTGGGAGTACCGAACTGGTACAGGTACTCGCCGTCGCGGCCCAGGACGTACGCACTCTGCTGGAACTTGCCCTGGCTTTCGTGGACGTTGGTGAAGCCCGGGATGGTGACACCCTTGTTGACGCGGATGGTCCTGGGATCCGTCGACCAATTCTGGCCGTTGTCAGTGGACTTCGCTGTCGCGGAGTAATTCGTGACCCAGCGCCCGGGTGTGCCCCAGCTCCGCACCGACATGTAGTTGATGTACTGGGTGTTGCCGATCGCGATGGCCGCCGTGGGGATGGTCGTGTCCTCGACGCTGGGTAGCTTTGCGCTCGAGATGATCTCGGCCGCATAGCGTGGGTTGTCTGCACGCACGACGGCACCGGAGGTGTTGTCCGCGGGATCGGCTGGACCGATCTCGATGCCCTGCGCCAAGTTCGTCGACGCCTTGTCCGAGCGGAAGAGCGCGTTGCTGCGCCACTGGGCATTGCCGGAGGAGCAGTCGCCGAACGTGTCACCGAACGCCATCAGGATCTGGCCGGCACCGTTGTCCCAGCTGATGCCGAGGTCGGTACCCGACATTGCAAGGTCGTTGTAGGTGTTGTTCACACTCTGCGGACCGGTGACCCAGGCAATGCTCTGCGTGTTGCCTGTGATCCGAGGAAGCGGCCCCTGCGGACCCTGCGGGTTCTTGCCCGACATGCCCGCGCTGCCCGACGACCCGAACAGCGGAGACGAGCCCGGCCCGCCGAGCCCACCACACGGTTCGGCCGACACGGTGGGCGCAGTCAAAGCGCTGAGTCCGCTCACTGCCAGCGCCAGGACAGCCCCGACAGCGATCTGCCGACTACGTACACGCATAGACGAACCCACCGTTTCCCGTGTGACTCACGATACTGATGTGACTGATGGGACGAGTGTTACGCAAATCTACTGATCGCGCAACAAATCGGGCGAGTCGGTACTTGACAAAACACCTACGGAGAGAATGACACTCGTGTGATTAGCCGGCAATCATGCGGGCGTGAGTCGTGTCCAGCGCGAGCAGCGCAGCGCCCTGCACGACGACGGCAGTGCCGTGACCCACGGCCTGGTCAGCAGTGATCCGGCGTCCGAACCGAGGCTTCCTGACGGCGATGTGCGCACCGGTCGCGATGTAGAGAACGTCGAGACCGGCATTGATCCACAGCAGCCGGCTCAAACTCGCGGCCGTCGGGGGCTTCGAGCTCAGCGCGCCTGCACCCGCGATCGCCAGATCGATCGCGCCCCACCCCGCCGTCTGCAACCCGAACGCCCGCCGGGCAGGCGAGGACCCGCGCAACGCCAACATCGTTCCGGTGAGCACACTCCCACCGCCCCACACCGCGAGGCGACGGCCGAGCTGCTGGGCAACGATGGGCGCTTCGAGTGCTGTCATGCACTCCAGTGTGCCGCCTCGGGGGAGATGCCGGTTCGTAACGCGCGGTCGGTTGCAGCCGATTCCATGAGCACTGAGCATTCGCGCTCGAAACGAACGGAGCCACCATGCTGAAGAAGGTCCTCGCCGGAGTCGCGCTGGCGATCGGCGGCGCAGTGCTCGTCGCGCCGACAGCGTCCGCAGCACCCGACGACAACCCGTTCGGACCCAAGGACTCGACCGCGAACTTCGTGAGCGCCTTCGACCCTGCGGCATACGGTGCAGGGAGCGCCAAATCGTTGATCGTCAGCCCGTTCGGCACGAGCCAGCAGATCGACTGCTCGTCGTTCCACGGCCAGAGCTGGTGCACCCAGAGCGGGCGAGTCCTCACTCAGATTCGAATCCCGGCCGGATCGTCGGAATGGGACTACCGGACGCTCTACGTCTACAAGCCGTTCTGATGATCGCCGGCCGCGTCCTGTGCGGACTGGCTCTCATCTCCCTCACCGGTTGCGCTGCAACGCAACCCGAGCCGACCATCGACGCGGCGGTGAATGTTGCGCCGTCGTCGTTCCCGGCACCTCCTCCCTCCGTCGCACCCTCCGCCATCCCGACCCCGGACGAGGCGACCGCCATCTTCCGCACCGTCTTCGACTGGACCGCCGAGCGGTCCGACCGCTCCGACGCGCTCGAGGGATCTGCCGAGGACAACGCTGCGGTCTTCGACAGCGGTGGGATCATGTCCGAGGCGTCAATCGACCACATCGACGTCGTCGCACCCGGCCGGGTCGAGGCGAGCGGAACGTCCGTCGGGCGAGTGTCGTCGATCGGCTTCGTTGTCTCCGAGGGCCGTTGGAAGCTGGAACGCTCGACAGCGTGCGCTGTCACCGGGGTCTGTTAGTCACCACCCGAACGGGTCAGAGTCGGATCCGGGCAGCCAACTGTTGCCGGGTCCGACCCACCCTCGGGCCTTGATCATTTCCTTCGCTGCGCGCTGATTGCGGCCTATCAGACGGTCGAGGTACAGGTGACCGGCCAGATGGTCGGACTCGTGCTGCAGACACCGCGCCAGGTAGCCGTGGCCCTCGACGGATACGGGGTTGTTCTCCACATCGACACCGGTCACGCGGGCCCAGTCCGCACGGCCGGTCGGGTACCGCTCCCCCGGGGCCGACAGACACCCCTCACCGTCCTCGGGGTCCGGCATCGTCTCCGGGATCGCCGACGTCTCGAGCACTGGATTGAACGCGTGCCCGCGATGACGGACTCCGCCGTCGTGGAGGTCGTAGACGAAAACCGCACGCGGATCACCGACCTGGTTGGCGGCAAGACCGGCACCGTGCGCCGCAGTGTTGGTCTCGAACAGGTCCTCCACGAACGCGGCCAACTCTGCGTCGAACTCGGTGACGGGAGCGGCACAGGTCGTCAAACGTGGGTCGCCGGCAACGAGGATGGGTCGAATCGCCATGCGAGAAGGTTACTGTCGAAGCATGGCTCATTCCCGTCGCTCCCCCACGGCTCACCCCGCGGACAAGGTCTGCGCATCGTGCGGACGGCGAATCGAATGGCGCAAGAAGTGGGAGAAGAACTGGGATGACATCAAGTACTGCAGCGACGCATGCCGGCGGCACAAGGTGAGCACCACCGACAAGGAACTCGAAGACAAGATCCGTTCCCTGCTCGACGCCCGATCCCGCGACTCCACCATCTGCCCTTCCGACGTCGCACGTGCACTGTCCGACGACAATTGGCGGGAGTTGATGGAACCGGTTCGGCGCGCCGCCCGCCGGATGGTCGACGCGGGAGAAGTCGAGATCACCCAGAAAGGATCAGTCGTCGATCCGTCGACCGCGAAGGGGCCCATCCGCATCCGATGGACGCGCTGACCTGCGACACAGAAGTTGTCGGTGGGTGGGTATAGCTTTCGTGGTGTGAAGGCATGGGGGGATGTGTTCGGGCTCGGTGACCAGGATTTGGTCTCCGAGCTCGCTGGCGTGTCCTCCCTCGAAAACGAGCTCGCTGCAACGCGATTGACGCTGCTGGCGGAGATGGACCGCCGCGGTCTTGCGATGAAACTCGGCTACTCGTCGGTGACCCGGTGGTACGCGCGATCGGTGCGCATCACCGACGGGTCCGCGGCCCGTCAGATGGAGCTGGGGCAGTGGCTCACCGACCGGCCCAGCGTGTTGGGTGCCCTCGCAGGTGGTGACATCCACGCCGCGCACGCCTCGGCGATCGCCGACGGTTACGCCACCGTGGTGGTCGCCGACCCCACCCTCGACGAACGACGCCGCGACGCTGTCGTCGCCGAACTGCTCGAAACCGCCATGCGCAGCACCGCCGGGCAGGTCGCCTCCCGCGCGCAGGCACTGGCGCATTCCGCGGCCGAGGACGCCAGAGCCCGCCACGAGCAGGCAGAGAAGCAACGACAAGAACAGGAGCGGGAACAGGAGCGGGAGCAAGAGCGGGACCGTGCGAGCCGAGCTGACGCGTGTGACGCAGCTGGCTCGGGCGAGCCCGAACCTGCTCGGCCGGAACCTGTTCCAGCTGGACCGCCGCCGATACCGGTGTCGGAGAACCCGGAGTTGAACCGTTTCGATGTTCACCCGCTTGCCAGTGGCCGCTTCCAGATGGGTGGCAACGTCGACCGGCTCCTGGCCGAGAAGCTGCTCACCGCGCTGTCGGCGTTGACCGCGCCGCAGCCCGGCCCCGGTGGTGAACGCGATCTACGTGGGCCGTCGAAGCGGCGGGCCGATGCACTCGATCGGATCCTCGACCGGCACCTGAGCGGTGGTGGCCGCGGATCGGCGGGCGGGTTGCGGGCATCGGTGCACTTGATCGTCCCGCTGCGTAACCTGCTCGCCGACCGCGGACACACGCAACCGAACAGCGCAACAACGGGTTCGACGGCATCCGGTACCGGCGGCAACTCACGGGCCCGCGATACCGACACGGGTCCCGATCGTGGTGCTGGCGGCAGTCACGCCGGCGAGAGCAATGCTGGTGCCGGCGGCAGTTCACGAGCCCGCGATACCGACGTCGGTCCCGATCGTGGCAACGGTCGTCGCGTCAGCGGGAGCGGCGCGGGTGCCGGCGACGACTCACGGACCGGCGATACCGACACGCCTCCCGTGGCTGGCACTGACGGCGGGCACGACGTCGGGAGCGGTGCTGGTGCCGGCGACGACTCACGGACCGGCGATGCCGACACGCCTCCCGTTGCTCGCGCTGGCAGCGGGCACCACGTGAGTGAGAGTGCCGGTGCCGGTTCACGGACCGGTGATTCCCGCGGCGATCGTGTCGGTCCCAGCGCTGGTGCCGGTGACCATCGCGGGCAGAGGTCTGCACCTGAGCCCGGTGATGCCGACTGGCCGTTCCACTTCGACTGGACCGGGCCGATGAGCCGCGCCTTCGCCGAACTTCTCACCTGCGATGCCGACCTCACCCCGGTCATCGTCGACCACCACGGCGTCCCGCTCGCCCTCGGCCGCAGCACCAGACTTGCCAGCGACGACCAACGCATCGCCCTGACCATCCGCGACCGATGCTGCGTGATGTGCGGCCGCCCCGCACAGTGGTGCCAAGCCCACCACGTGAAGTTCTGGGAACACGGCGGCCGCACCGACCTGAACAACCTCGCGCTGGTCTGCGGGGAATGCCACCGCCTCGTCCACCACGGCGACTGGCAACTGCTCATGGGCGACGACGGCCACCCCTACGCCATCCCACCCGAATCCATCGACGCCACACGACAACCCATCCCCAGCTACCACCGCCGAAAACGTCGCGCAGCCTGACAACAGGTCAGCTGCGCAGCTCACGCTTGAGCAATTTTCCGCTCTGATTGCGCGGCAGTTCGTCGACGAAGGTGACGGTCTTGGGCACCTTGAACGGCGCTATCCGACCCTTCACGTGGTCGATCAACACCTCAGACGACAGCTCACTTCCGTCCTTGAGCACGACGACGGCCGTCACCGCCTCGATCCACTTGTCGTCGGGCATCCCGATCACCGCGACCTCGGCGACCGCCGGATGGGTGTAGATCGCATCCTCCACCTCGCGTGACGCGACGAGGATGCCGCCGGTGTTGATGACATCCTTGATCCGGTCGACCACGGTGATGAACCCCTCGGCGTCGCGTGTCACCAAATCACCGGAATGAAACCACCCATCCGAGAACGCATCTGCCGTCGCCTCCGGCTTGTCCCAGTAGCCGTCGCACAGCTGAGGAGAACGGTAGAGAATCTCACCGGGCTCGCCGTCCGGCACATCATTGCCGTCGGCATCGACGACGCGGGTCTCGACGAAGAACACCGCACGTCCACACGACGCCGGCCGCGCCTCGTGCTCCTCGGGCTGCAATACCGTTGCCAATGGCCCGATCTCGGACTGCCCGAAGCAGTTGTAGAACTCGATGTCCGGGTACCGCTCACGCAGCCGAGTGAGCACGGTGACAGGCATGATGGACGACCCGTAGTGCGCCTTCTTCAGCGACGAGAGATCGCGCGTCGCCAGATCGGGGTGATTGGCGAGCGGAACCCACACCGTCGGCGCCAGGAACAAAGACTTGATCTTCTCCGCTTCGATGCGGCGCAGGATCTCCGGAACGTCGGGCCTGCGCATCAAGCGGACCGTGGCACCCACCGACAGGTACGGCAGCATGAAGACGTGCATCCCCGCCGAGTGGTACATCGGCATCACCAGCAGCGGGTCGTCGTCCTGGGTGAACCCGAGCGCGATGACGCACGAGACGTACTCGGCGACCAGTGCGCCGTGAGACATCATCGCGCCCTTGGGTTTCGACGTCGTCCCGGAGGTGTAGAGCAACTGAGCGAGGTCGGTCGCATCGGCGACTGGTTCGAGTTCGGAGCCGTCGCCGTCCGTTCCCAGCACATCGGGAAGGGCGACCACGTGCTCGATGCTCAGCTTGCCGCGAACCGAATCGAGCGTGCCCGCCAACTCCGGGTCGACCAACACCGCCCGAGAACCCGATTGCTGCAACAGGTACTGCAATTCGTCGCCCACGAGCGCGTAGTTGATCGGGACGTGCACCAATCCGGCTCGCGCACAAGCAAGGAACGCGACGACGTACGCGTCGGAGTTGACGCCGTACGCCGCCACTCGGTCACCCTTGTTCAATCCCAACGCGATCAGTCGTCGAGCGGCGCGAGTGACCGCGGTATCGAGTTCTGAATAGGTATAACTGCGTCCCTCGAATGTCACCGCAAGACGGTCCGGGAATTTCGCGGCAGACCGTCGAAGGACGCCGTCGACGGTGTTCACTCGTGTTCCGCTGCTCATCACCCGACGTTATAGGACGTCCAAGCATCTCGTGCCGTGTTTGGCTGCCCTCAGGGTTCGATCGATGCCATTGGGGCATGCGGCAAGGCATGACAGCGAAACAAGCCCTCGACAGCCTCGAATCTGCCTCGTTCCTCGACGGAGCGAGCAACGCGATCAACAGTGTCCTGAAACCCGCACTGGACGACACCGCCGTCGGCGCAGGTCTACGCGGCCGGTGGATCGGTCACCCCATCCACCCGGCTCTCGTCAACGTCACCATCGGAAGCTGGACGAGCGCCGTCGTCCTCGATCTGCTGAACCACCAGTCCAGGGCGAGCAAGCTGGTCATCTCCCTCGGGCTTGTGTCCGCGCCGGCAGCCATCGCCACCGGATGGGCCGATTGGTCGACGATGAACACCCGTCAGCGACGCGTCGGGATGATCCACGCGGCGTCCAACGCGACCGGCGTCTTCCTCTTCCTCGGCTCCTACTTGCGGCGCCGCAAGCAGACCGATGGCATCGCCAAGGCCCTGGCCGCTGCCGGTCTGGCAACAGCCAGCGTCGGCGGTCTCATCGGAGGCCACCTCGCCTACAGCTCGACCGAGCAGGAACCAGCTCCGGCAGGCAAGCACAGCATTCGCCGATAGATCAGCAGTTGTTCGGCTCCCCGATCTTCACCGCGGACAGCAGAGCATCACCCTCACCGACGAGCACCCCTGCTTGCGGATCCTGCGCCACAACAATCCAGTTCGAGTCGTTGACCTGCATCCGGCTCGCACCGGACGCGTCGACGCTCCGGGAGTAGAAGATCCCCGCCGCCTGGATCGCGTTCTGGGCGGACTGCAAGTTCATGCACACGACCGAAGGCATGGCGGCGAGGACGGGCTCTGCCGTGGGCGGCTCGGACGCGGTGGTGTCCGGGACAACGATCCTGTCGACCGGCGTCGGTGCGGGCGTGGTCGCCTCGACGGTCACGGTCACGGTCACGGTCCGAACTTCGGGCTCGGCGGAGTCCGTGGATCCGCAGCCCGCGAGGACGAGCGCAGGAAGGGCAAGCGCGAGGACCGAGTGCACGCGGGAACGACTACTGCTCGTCATGAAAACCCTTCGACCGACCGATGGCCTGGCGCAACCGGTACCCATGAGAGATCGCCAGACCGGTAAGTCTGTTACTTCCCGTCCATCGGTGGCGTTTCCGTACACCGTACGGTAAGCTGCGTCGGCCCCGGGCGAACCAGCGTCGGGGGCGGCGAAAGGCGACCGAAGCGCACATGACCCAGGCCCAGCCGACGACACCGACTCAGCCATCCATCGACGAACTGTCCACCATCCTCGTTCGCGGAGCACGCGAGAACAATCTCCGCGACGTAAACCTCGACCTGCCCAAACGCTCGCTCGTCGTCTTCGCGGGCGTCTCAGGGTCGGGGAAGTCATCACTCGTCTTCGACACCATCGCTGCCGAAGCTCAACGGCAGATCAACTCGACGTTCACCGCGTTCGCGCAGACGTTCCTTCCGTCCTACGGCCGTCCCGACGCCGATCTCATCGCCAACCTGTCGGCCGTCGTGATCGTCGACCAGAAGCGTCTGTTCGGCGGCCCGCGGTCGACGGTCGGCACCATCACCGACATCGGCGACTGGCTGCGCATGCTCTGGTCCCGCGGCGTCACCCCGACGATCGGCTTCGCGAACGCGTTCTCGTTCAACGACCCGGCCGGCATGTGCCTCGAGTGCGAGGGGCTCGGCGAGGCGAAGGTCGTGGACCTCGGCGAACTGGTGGACGAGTCGAAGTCCTTGCGCGAGGGGCCGTTCAAGCATCCGGACTTCGAGGTCGGCAAATGGCCGTATCGGGTGTTCGCCGACTCGGGCCTGTTCGATCTCGACGTCCCGATCGAGCAGTACTCCGCCCGCGAGCGCCACATGTTCTTCGACGCGAAACCCGGCGAGTTCGAGGTACTGAACCCCGATGCCGTCATGAAGAGCTACGAGGGGATCGTGTCCCGGTTCCGGCGCAGCTACCTGGCCAAGGACGCCGACGCCCTGAAGGGCAAGGCCAAGCTCGCGTTCGAACGCATCGTCACGCGCGGCGTCTGTGAATCCTGCGGCGGCTCCCGATACAACGAGACCATCCGCGGCGCGACCCTCGAGGGCCTGTCGCTGCCCGACGCGTTCGCGATGCAGGTGTCCGAGCTCGCCGACCGCATCGACGGGTGGAAGATCGACGGCCTGGGCACCGTCACCGCCGAAATCGTCACGCAGCTGCGAAGACTCGTCGATCTCGGTCTCGGCTATCTGAGCCTGGACCGCGCGACGTCGTCGCTGTCGGGCGGTGAATCCCAGCGCATCAAGATGGTCCGGCACCTGGGAGCGACCCTCAACGACATGCTCTACGTCTTCGACGAACCGACCACAGGCCTGCACCCCCGCGACGTCCACCGCCTCGACGACATGTTGCTCGCGCTGCGCGACAAGGGCAACACCGTCCTCGTCGTCGAGCACGACCCCGAGGTCATGGCCATCGCCGACCGCATCGTCGAGATCGGCCCCGGCGCGGGAAAGGCCGGCGGCACGGTCGTGTTCGAGGGAACCTACGACGAGCTGCGCGACGCCGACACCAGGACCGGTGCCGCGCTGCGGCGCGAGGATGTCGAATTGCACACTCCCCGAAACCCTTCGGGCTGGCTGAGCATCACCGGAGCCAGCACCCACAATCTGCGCGACGTCAGCGTCGACATTCCGCTCGGAGTCCTGACCGCCGTCACCGGCGTCGCCGGTTCCGGCAAGTCGAGTCTCATCCACGGGCACCTCCGTGAGGCCGCACCGGACGCCGTCATCATCGACCAGGCACCCATCCGCGGATCGCGGCGCTCCTCCCCCGCGACGTACACCGGTCTGCTCGATCCGATCCGCGCGTACTTCGCCAAGAAGACCGGCCAGCCGCCGTCGCTGTTCTCCCCCAACTCCGACGGCGCGTGCCCCGACTGCCAGGGCAGCGGTGTCATCTTCACCGATCTCGGGTTCACCGACCCGGTGACGAGCACCTGCGAGACGTGCCAGGGCAGGCGATTTCGGTCGGGCGCGATCCGGCATACCGTCGAGGGCATCAGCATCGCCGATATCTTCGAGATGTCCGTCGAGGACGCTCAGGACTTCTTCGAGGTCAAGAAGATCCGCGACATCCTCCGCCGGTGCCGGGACGTCGGGCTCGGCTACCTCTCGCTCGGCCAGAACCTGTCCTCGCTCTCCGGCGGCGAACGCCAACGGCTCAAGCTCGCCACCGAACTGGTCGGGTCGTCACCGGTGCTGGTCCTCGACGAGCCGACGACCGGTCTGCATCCGTCGGACGTGTCGAACCTGATCGCGTTGCTGTCCGGGATGGTCGACGAGGGCAGGTCTGTGATCGTCATCGAACACAACCTCGACGTCATCGCCGCCGCGGACTGGGTCATCGACCTCGGCCCCGACGGCGGGCACAACGGCGGTCTGATCACCTTCACCGGGACCGTCGACGAGTTGGTGGTCTCGAACACCCACACCGGCACGTACCTGGCACGGAGCCTGGGCCGGTGACCACCACCCGATAGTGTTGGCGCTCCAGGGGCATCGGACACACAGGAGTGGCAGTGCAGCGTCGATCGGCACGAATGATCTCAGCAGGGTTCGCGGTCGTCGCGCTGGTCGCGACCGGCTGCGGCAGCACGACGGCCGACTCCCCGCCGGCGACCACCTCGGCCACGGCGTCGAGCGGGGAGTTCCCGAGGACGATCGCGTCGGGCACGGACGGCGGGACCGTCACCATCGACGCGATGCCTCGTTCGATCGTCTCGCTGAGCCCGACGGCGACGGAGACCCTGTACGCCGTCGGGGCCGGCGAGCAGGTGGCGGCCGTCGACGATCAGTCGGACTATCCCGCCGACGCACCGAAGACCGGGCTGTCGGCGTTCACGCCGAGCCTCGAGGCGATCGTCGCGTACGACCCCGATCTGGTGATCACCTCCACCGACCTCGGCCTGGTGACGTCCACTCTGGCCGAGGCCGGTATCCCGACGCTGCTCGTCCCGGCCGCAACGAGCCTCGACGACGCGTACTCGCAGATCGAGCTCGTCGCGGACGCGACCGGGCACGACGCCGAAGGCGACGCGGTGGTCACAGAGATGCGCGACCGAATCGATGCGGCCGTGGCGAGCGTCCCCGCGCGCGACGAGCCCCTGACGTACTTCCACGAACTCGACGACACCCTGTACACGGTGTCGAGCGCGAGCTTCGTCGGCCAGATCTACGGTCTGTTCGGCCTGACGAGCATCGCCGACGGCTCCGGCGCAGGCGACTACCCCCAGCTGTCCGCCGAATCGGTGATCACCGCGGATCCCGATGTCGTGTTCCTCGCCGACGCCCAATGCTGCGGCGTCACAGCCGAATCGGTTGCAGCCCGACCGGGGTGGGGATCGATGACCGCCGTCCGAGACGGCAGGATCTTCCCGATGGACGAGGACCTGTCGAGTCGGTGGGGTCCCCGCATCGCGGACCAGGTGGAAGCCGTCGCCGCAGTGGTGCAGCAGATTCCGGCGTGAACCCAGCGACGATCGGGTAACGCGTCAGCCAGCCACGGCCGCCTTCCGCTGCACTGCAGCAGATTCCGGCGTGAGCCCGGCGACGATGGGGTAAGGCGCTAATCGGCCAAGTCCGCCGTCCGATGTGGTGAGACAGGTTCCGGCGCGCACGCGGCGACGATGGGGTATCGAGTCAGCCGGCCACGGCGGCCTTCCGATGTGGTGAGGCAGGTTCCGGCGTGAACCCGGCGACGATGGGGTAACGCGTCAGCCGGCCACGGCGGCCTTCCGTCGTCGTGCAACAGATTTCAGTGTGTCCCGAGGACCGGCCCGATGGCGCGTCCATCGGCAACGGTCCCCTTCGGCAGTGCTGCCGAAGGGGACCGTTGCCGGGCACTGGCCGTGCTCTACACGACGCTGTCGCGCCGCATGGCCTCGATTTCGTCGGCGCTGCAGCCTATTTCGGTGAGCACCTCGTCGGTGTCGGCCCCGTGCTTGCGGCCGGTGTACCTGATGCGGCCGGGGCTGCCACCCATTCGCCACATGACGTTCTGCATCCGGACGGGACCGAGGTCGTCGTCCTCGACGGACGTCACCATCTCGATGGCGTTGACCTGTGGATCGGACAACAGATCGCTCGGCTTGTAGACGGGAGCGACTGCGGCCCCTGCCTTCTCGAACTCGTCGATCACCACGTCCTTCGTCCGTTCGCCGATCCAGCCGCCGACGTACTCGTCCAACAGGTCCGCGTGGGCGGCGCGCTGACGCCCGGTGGCGAACCACGGTTCGTCGAGCACTTCGGGGTGACCCACCAGCACGAGCACGCGTTCGGCTATCGAATTGGCGCTCGTGGAGATGGCCAACCAATGCCCGTCTGCGGTCTTGTACAGGTTGCGGGGCGCGTTGTTGCTGGACCGGTTCCCGGTTCGCTCCTGATCGATCCCCAGCTGGTCGGCGTAGATGACGCCCGGCCCGACCGCGGCCATGATCGGGCTCAACAGATCCAGATCGATCTGCTGGCCGATGCCGCCGTTGTTGGTGCGGTGCAGCAGAGCCATCGACACCGCCGACGAGCCCGCGATCCCAGCGAGGGAATCGGCCAATCCGAACGCCGGAAGTGTCGGCGGCCCGTCGGCTTCACCGGTCAGGTGCGCGAACCCGCTCATCGATTCGACGAGCGTGCCGAAGGCGGGCCTGGTGGCGTACGGTCCGGTCTGACCGAAGCCGGTGACACGCAACAGGATCAGACCCGGGTTGAGCTCGGAGAGCACGTCGTATCCCAGCCCCCAGCGTTCGAGGGTCCCGGGCCGGAAGTTCTCGACCACCACGTCGGCCTCCGCGGCGAGGCGGCGAAAGAGCGCTCCGCCCTGCGCGCTTCCGAGGTCGAGGGTCATCGTCCGCTTGTTGCGACCGATCATCGTCCACCACAGTGGGTGACCGTCCTTGTCAAGACCGTGCCCGCGCATCCCGTCGGGCTTGGTGGGGTGCTCGATCTTGATGACCTCTGCCCCGAAGTCGCCCAGGATCTGCGCGACGAGGGGCCCGGCGAGGATCGTCGAGATGTCGAGAACCTTGATGCCCTCCAGTGGGCCCGTCACAGGTACGGACGGTGCAGGTAGCGGCCTGCGGGAGCACCGGCGACGGCACCGTCGGCGAGTACCCGCTGACCACGGACGAACGTGTCGGTCACCTTGGCACCGAGCTCGAATCCCTCGAACGGCGTGTACTCCTGAGCCGACTCGGAATCCTCCGGGCGCACGGTCCAGGTGTGATCGGGGTCGATGAGGGCGATGTCTGCGTCCATGCCGACTGCGATGTCTCCCTTGCCCGGCAGCCCGTAACGGCGGGCCGGGTTCAGTGACGTGAGCTCGGCGATACGACGCCAGCTCAGGCCGCGCTTGCGTCCTTCGCTGACGAGACCGGGCAGCAGGTATTCCGCACCACCGAAGCCGGACTTCGCGGCGAAGATGTCGTCCCGGTCCTCGGCGAACTTCTTCTCGTCCTTGCAGCAGGCGTGATCACTGACGACCCAGTCGATGTCACCGGCGAGCAGGTGCTCCCACAGTGCTTCGACGTCGTCGCGCGGGCGCAGCGGCGGGTTGACCTTGCCGCCGAGTCCGTAGGCGGTGTCGATGTCGGCCAGCAGGTGCCCGATGGTGACCTCGCGGCGGAAGTTGACGTGCGGGAACGCCTTTGCCATCCGCATCGCCGCGGTCAACGCCTTGCGCGAGGACAGGTGCAGCAGGTTGATGTTGGGCAGCTGCGTCTCGTCGGCGAGGAACGACGCGATGGTGACGGCGAGGCCCTCGGAGTGCGGCGGCCGCGACGCACTGTAGGCCGCGAGGCCCTCGAGAGTGCCTTCCTCTTCGACGATCTTGGTGTACGCGCTCATGATCTCCGCGGTCTCGCAGTGCAGCGACAGCGAGATGTGATCGGCCTTGTCGCCCATCTGCTCTCGGGCAGCCTGGATGCCGCGCATGACGAACTCGAAGTGCGCCAGGTCGTATCGCTCTCCCTCGGGTGTCATGAGGAATTCGCTCTGATCGGTGGACCGGCCGTGCAGCCCGTGGCTGCCGTAGAACATGAAGATCTTGAACGACGTGACGCCGTGATCTGCGATGAGCGCGGGGATTTCGTCGATGTGTTCCTTCGACATCGGCGCGAGGTGGTACGCGTAGTCGACGTAGGGGCGTCCCTCGGTGGCCTCGAGGACCTTGGGGAACACATCCGCGTACGAACCACCGGTGTTCATGTAGTACTGCCCGGTCCGCATGTAGGACAGCGACGTGGTGACGCCGCCCTGGACACACGCCCGCGACTCGGTCTCGGCGTCGTCACCGAGGGAGTTGTAGATGCCCCAGTGCTGGTGTGCGTCGACGACACCCGGGAACGCGACCTTGCCGGCCGCGTCGATGACGGTATCCGCTGCCGAGGCATCGATATTCGCTTCGATGCGAGTGAACTTGCCGTCTTCGATCAGCAGGTCCAGAAACTCGCCCTCGTCGGGGGCGTCGGATCCTGGTCGAACTACGCGCGCATTGGTGATCAACAGCGTTGACATGGTGGTCCTTTCGAATTTTTTCACAAGAGTTGGGTTGTTCGAAGCGAACTTGCCGCGAGGTATGCGAGTCCGAGCGCCGGGAGCAGTCCGTTCCCCGCGAGATACCCGGCAGCACCGTGGCCGGAGATGCCCATTGCGGCACCGCCCGAGGCGAACAGACCGGTGATGGCGGAACCGTCGGTGCGGAGAACACGTGCGTTCTCGTCGACGACGAGCCCGCCCTGGGTGTGGAACAACGCGGGCACGATCTTGATGGCTGCGTACGGTCCGGTGAGCGAATGCTCGAAAGAGCTGCGGCCGAAAGGATCCGACGCCTCTCCCCGTGCATACCTTTCCACAGCGGCCAGCTCCTCCGCCACTGCCGCAGGTGGGAGCCCGGTTGCGGCAGCAAGGCCGTCCGCATCGTCGGCCCACACCGCGGCACCCGAGTCGACGGTCTGCTGGAAGTCCTTGAACGACAGGCACTTGTCGTAGATCTCGCGGTCGATGACGACCCAGCCCTCCGAGCCCGGCCTGGCGGCCAGAATGGCTGCGTACTCGGAGTACCCGGTCGTCTCGTCACCGAACCGGTGCCCGGATGCGTCGAGCACGACGCCGCCGTGCATCACCGTCGCCCATCCGACGAGCGTCGTTGCCTGCTTCGAGAGTGCCGCGTGTCCCTGGTACGCATCCAGATACGCCGAATCGGCACCGAGACGGCGCCCGATGGTCAGCGCGTCACCGACGGAGTGCTCACTTCCGTGATAGCGCGCCGCGGATATCTCCGGCACGTGCTCCCCAACCAACTCTGCGTTGGCACCGTAGCCGTTGGTGGCCAACAGGACTGCGCGCGTCGGAACTCGGTCGACGCTGCCGTCGGGCATCGTGATCGTCACGCCGTCGACGGCCCCGTCGGAATCGACGGACACATCGGTCAGCCGGGCGGGCATCAGCATGTCGATGCGCGGCTCGGCGGCGACCGCTCGCGCGAGGTGCTCGAGCATCCCACTGCCGTGACGGCCTTCGACCGTGTGACAACGCAACTGCGAATGGCCGGGGTATGCGAAATCGGTGACGAGCGTGAGGGGCAGCTGCACGTGATCGGCGAGCCATTCCACCAGCGGCGCACTGACATCGGCGAGGGTGGACGCCAGCCGCAGATCGGCAGTGCCCTTCGTTTTGCGCAGGACGTCGTCCAGGAACTGTTGCGGCGAATCATCGATTCCGGCCGCACGCTGCCACCGTGAGCCGGCACCGGGGATCATGGCCGTGGACATCGCCGTGTTGTTGCCCCGCTTGAAGTGCGCACTGGCCTCGACGACCAGCACGTCGAGCCCCAGCTCGGCTGCACGCAGAGCAGCGACGAGGCCACCGCCCGCGCCTGCCACCACCAGGTCGGGTCCGTCTTCGCTCACGCGGAGACCTGCAGCTCGGAACGCAGACCCAGCAGCCGCAACGCCGTGCCGGTCGGGGCCACCACCTGCGGTGACGTCGGTGGATCGACGAGATCGACTGCAGAGCAAGCATTGATGGCGATGGTGCAGCGGAGCTTGCCCGCGTGTTCGGAGACCGCTCTCCCCCAGGTGCCGGTGTCTGCGATGTCGTGCACACCGAGCCCGAGTACTTCGGTGGCCTCGGCGACGATCCCGTAGAACCCGAGTCGGCGGTCCAGTTCCGCAGCGATCGCGTCGTTTCTCGCCAGTGCACCGATCCGGTGCCCCCGGGAGGCATAGAACGAGGCCGTCAGCCGGGTGAGGCCGTAGAGCGGCCGAACGAACGAATCCGCTTCCTCGGCGCAGGGGTCGAGCACGCAGTCGGGCAGAAACCCGTCGGCGTGCGTGTCCAGCACGGAACGAAAGGCCTGTGACAGCACCTGTTCCGACCGTCTGACGTCGAGTTCGGTATCCAGTGCGCTCGGCGCGTCGGGCCCGATATTGCGGAGCTCGACGGTGATCCCCGCGGGCGAAAGGTGGTCGTACCGATCCTGCCGGCGCTGCAGTTCTGCCGCGTGGACGTCGATCGGGGTGAAAGCCAAGAGATGCATGTGAGGTGAACTCCTAAATACCGAGGTAGGCAGCTTTGACCCGCTCGTCGTGTGCCAGTTCGGGCCCGGTGCCGGTCAGCACGATGGACCCGCTCTCGATGACGTAGGCCCGATCGGAGATCGCGAGTGCCTGCGCGGCGTTCTGTTCGACGATCAGTACGGTCACACCCGAGTCGCGGATACGCACGATCGCCTCGAGCACTTGAGCTGCCAGCTTGGGAGCGAGCCCGACGGACGGTTCGTCGAGTGTCAGTACTCGCGGCTTGGACATCATGGCGCGGCCGATCGCGAGCATCTGCTGTTGACCGCCGGACATGGTGTCGGCCCGCTGCTCTCGTCGTTCGGCGAGAATGGGGAACAGGGCGTAGACCTGGTCGAGGGATTCCTTCACGCCGCTGCGCTTCTGGGTGTACGCGCCCATCTCGAGGTTGTCGGCCACGGTGAGGCTGCCGAACAACGCCCGATCCTGGGCGACGTGCACCAGCCCGGCTCGCACGATCCGGTCCGCCCGCATCCCGTGAATCGCGTTGCCATCCAGCATGATTCTGCCACCGGACGTGGACACCATGCCGGAGAGCGCACGCAGCGTGGTCGTTTTCCCCGCGCCGTTCGCGCCGATCAGGGAGACGATCTCGTGCCGATCGACCGAGAGGTTCACCCCGTGCAGGATCTCCAGACGGCGGTATCCAGCGTGCAGGTTGTCGATTTCGAGCATCATGCTGTCTTCTCCTCACCGAGGTATGCCTCGACGACGCGGTCGTCGGCAACCACCGTGCGCGGGTCGCCCGAGGTGAGCACCGCCCCCTCGTGCATGACCACCAGGCGTTCGGACAGGGCCATCACCGCAGCCATGATGTGTTCGACGAAGAGCACCGTCTGGCCCTGCTGATGCACCGTGCGCAGCAGTTCGATCATCGGTGCCCGCTCTGCCGGGACGAGCCCGGCGAGAACCTCGTCGAGGAGCACGACGCGTGGCTCCATGGCCAGGGCGCGAGCGAGTTCGAGTCTCTTCAATCCTGCCGTCGACATGGTCGAGACCTTGCCGCCGACCTGATCGGACAGTTGCACGCGGTCGAGGACGTCGAGGGCGTGCCGCCGGGCGTCTTTGCGCGACTTGCGCTTCGACAGTGCGGCGATGGTGACGTTCTCGAGCACCGACATCGACTCGAAGGGGCGCATGAGCTGGAACGTACGTACCAGCCCGGCGCGCGCGATCTTGCTCGCCGGCCATCCGGTGATGTCCGTACCGTCGAAGATCACTCGGCCTGCTGTCGGGGGCTGCTCACCCGACAGCAGGGAGAACAGGGTCGTCTTGCCTGCCCCGTTGGGGCCGATGATGCCGAGGAATTCGTGCTCGGGCACGTCGAGGCTGACCTCGCGGACCGCGTGGATTCCCGAGAAGGATTTGCTCAGGTTCTCGATGGTCAACAAGCTCATCGGTTCCACCTCTCACGGATCGTGCCGAAGATTCCTTTGGGCAGGAAGATCACGATCGCGATCAGAATCACCGAGTACGCGGCGACGTCCAATCCGATTGTTCCCTGCAGGAATTCGAGGAAGGCGGGTGGGTTTCTGAGCAGTTCGTTGATCAACTCCGACAGCGGCCCGATCACGGCGGCACCGATGACCGGGCCCCAGATCGTTCCGATGCCGCCGATGACGGCCGGCACGATCGCTTCGACGGAGACCGCCGAACCGAAGGCCTGCTCGGGACCGACGAAGAAGTAGTACTGCGTGTAGTAGACCCCGGCTACGGCGGTCAGCGCACAACTCGCCGCCACGGCGATCAACCGATACTTCATCGTGTCGATACCGAGCGAGGCTGCAGCGGTCTCGTCGTCGCGGGTGGCCTGGACGAACTGCCCTGCCCGGGAACGGGTGTAGAAGATGGTGCCGAGAACCGCGAGCGTCAGAATGACCAGCGGAATCCAGACGTAATTGGGGCTGCCCTTCTCGAACTGCAGCATCCACCACGAATCACGCGGCAGGATGGGCACATTGAAGCCCTCGGTCTTGTTGAACACCTCGAGGTTCTGCACGAGCAGCAGAAACATCTGTGCGAAGGCGAATGTCGCCAGTGCGAAATACGACCCGGCGAGTCGGTAGCGCAGGCACAGGTAGGCGATGAGTGTGCCCACCGTGGCCGAGAGGACTGCCGCGACCACCATCGAGATCCACGGGGAAATTCCGTGCTCGACCAGAAGATACGCACCGGAGTACGCACCGATTCCGAAGAACGCGGCGTGGCCGAAACTGAACATGCCGCCGAACCCGCTCATGATGTTCCACGCCACGGCCATCACGGCGAAGATGAGCGTGCGCACGGCAACCGTCTGGGCCTGCTCGCCGAGGAGCAGCGGCAATGCCGCCACGACGACGAATCCGATGACCAGCGTGATCAATTGGCGGCGTAGCCACGTGTCCTTCAACCGCGGATCGTGCTGCACCGGTGTGGGTGCGCTTCTTGTCGTAGTCATCGGCGCGCTCCGTACAATCCTTCGGGCTTGAGAAACAGAACGAGAACGAACACCGCGAATACCAGGATCAGCGAACCTGTTCCGGGGAGATACAGGGCGCCGACGGTCTGCACGAGTCCGATGACGAGGCCACCGACCATGGCTCCGACGACACTTCCGAGTCCGCCGAGAACCACGATGACGAACGCCAGGATGGTGAATTGTTCTCCGACCGACGGCGTCAGGCTGGTGAACGGTGTCATCAACCCGCCTGCGACCGCGACGCAGGCTGCGCCGATACCGAAGGTGAGCGCGTAGACCCGACCGATGTCGACGCCGACGAGCTTGGCTCCCTCGGAGTTGGATGCGACTGCGCGGATGGACAATCCGAGCGGCGTCCGCTTCAGTACCGCGGTGAGCGCGACGGCGACCAACGCAGCCCCGATGAACGCGATCACTCGCGGCCACGACGCGACTGCACCGAGCACGTCGAGGGAACCGTCGATCGGAGCCTGCACCGATTGCGGTCGCCCACCGAAGATCATCAGCAGCACGTTGATGATCAGCAGCGACAGGCCGAGGGTGACCAGGAGCGGGCCGTCGTGACTGCCGCTGATGGTCAGTTTCGTCAACAGTGTTGCTTGGACGACCATGCCGAACAGGAACATCACCGGAACGGCGACCAGTGTTGCAACGTAGACCGGCAGCCCGGCGGTGGACAACGCGTAGACGATGTACATCGCCATCGTCAGCATCGCGCCCTGGGCGAAGTTCACGATTCCGAGGACACCGAAGATGAGCGTCAGGCCGACGGAGATCAGTGCGTACACACCGCCGAGAAGGAGTCCGGAGACGACCGACTGCGTGACCAGGCCCTGGTCTTTTCCACCGACGAGGTAGATCACCGCCATGATGACGACGATCGCTGCTGCGACCGGGATACCGGGGTTGAGCCCCGCGAGACCTTTGTTCCCCGCTTTCTCTGCGGTCGAGGTAGCGGCCGTCACTGGCCGGCTCCCGCGGGGAACTGGATTGCGTCCGTTGCGAACTCCTCGGGGAAGACCTGAGCGACTGCACCGTCGCGAACCTGCATGACGATGACGGTGGCGTTCTTGTTCTGGCCGGTCTCGTCGAACTCGATCGGTCCGTTGAACGCGAGAAGCGGATCCTCGATCGAGACGCCGGAGATGGCGTCGCGCAGATCCTCGGGATCACTCGACGCACCGTCGTTCAGTCCGGCCGCGATGACCTCGACTGCCTGGTAGGACAGCATTGCTGCGGTCTCCATCGGGCGTCCGTATTCGGCCTCGAACCGCGAGCGGATGTCGGTGACGCGGTCGCTGGTGGCGTCGAAGTGGTAGTTGGCGCTCAACACGCCCTCCCCTGCCGCACCTGCGTCATTGGGGAACGAGCTGTCGTCGAACGCGCCGTTGGCAATTCCGTAGACGCCCTTGACGTTCAGGTTCAGCTGCTCGACCGCACGTGCGATCAGCAGCCCGTCCGGGTAGTAGCCGGTGGCGACGATGACGTCGGGGTTGGACACTGCAGCCTCACGCACCTGAGTGGTGGCGTCGGAGAAATTCGTTGCCGGGTAGGTGATTTCCTGCACCGACGAGATTCCTTGGTTCGCGGCCTCGGCCTCGAATGCGTTGAAGACGCTGTCTCCGAAGGATCCCTCGATGTGCAGGTAGGAGACGCGGTCGATCGGCTGACCGGTCTGCTCCTCGATCGCGGCGAGCGCCTTGGCACCGTCGGTTCCCATGCTGGACGCATTCGGCTGCATACGGAAGGAGTACTGGTAACCCTGGTCGAGGATCTTGTCGTCCACCGCCACATCGATCACGAGCGGAACCCGCGATCGCTCGGCAACCGAGGCGACGTTCTGTGTGACGTCGCTCTGGTACGTGCCGATGAGCGACACCGCGCCGTCGTCGATCAGCCGCTGCGCCTCACTCTGTCCGACCTCTGCTTTGCCCTGACTGTCGCCCGACACCAACTCCAACTGCCGACCGTCCATGGACGAAATACCGCCTGCTGCATTGATATCGGCCACGGCGAGGGCAGCACCGTCGTTCATCAGCCCGCCCACTCCCGCCAGAGCTCCGGTGGTGGGATGAACCGATCCGATCTTGATGGGGCCGGAGTCGTCCGAGCCGGTGGAGGAGCCACATGCTGCCGCACCCACGACTGCAACGGCTGTCAGCACGCCTACGAGCTTCTTCATTGTTGAGTCTGCCTTCCGCGCCCATCGGCGCCGAGTCGAACCACTGGGCGGAACCTACCGTTCCGCTGAGCGCACCATCAGATTGATGATTGATCTCGCTGAAGTCGAGTATGGCACGCATCACGGCCTCAGAACAGGCTCTTCCGTCAATTTCTTGTTACGGGTATGGTTCGCTCAGCGGAACGCACGCACATCCGAAAGGTGACACTTATGGTCAGCAGGCCTGCACTGGAGACGTCGACGGGAACAGAGTCCGCCGATCGTGTCGCCGATGTGCTCATCGCCTTCGCACAATCCGATCGGGCACTGGGCGTGTCCGAGATCGCTCGCACTCTCGACCTGAGCAAGGCTGTGGTGCACCGCATTCTGCAGTCGCTGGCATCGCGGTCGATCGTGCAGCCGGTTGCGGGCGAGTCGACGTATTCCCTCGGCCCGGCGGCGATCGGACTCGGCACCAAGGCGTGGAGCCAGCTCGACGTCCGGTCGATCGCTGCTCCCGTGCTGCGCGCGCTTCGCGCGAACACACGCGAGACCGCAACGCTGTCGGTACTCGTGGGGCACCGTCGTGTCTATCTCGATCAGTACGAGAGCCCCCAGGAGGTGAAGATGGTGGTCGAGATCGGCCCTCAGTACGCGTTGCACTCGGGAGCCTCGAGCCGAGCGATTTTGGCGTTCCTCCCCGATCGATTCGCGGACGAGGCCTTCCAGGAACTCCGCAGCAGTTCCCCCGACGCCGACGAGACCCGCTTCCGCGCCCGCCTCGCAGAGATCCGTACCAACGGATACGCAACCTCGACGAACGAGCGAAACACCGGTGCAGCATCGATCGCCGCGCCGTTCTTCGACGCCGCAGGGCACGTACTCGGATCGGTCAGCTCCTCGGGCCCCGCTTTCCGCTACTCCTCGTCCGCGGACGACGAACACATCGTTCATGCTGGTCAGGTCGTCGCGGCGGCCCAGTCGATCACCACCATCCTGGAAGCGCGTGCAGCTCGATGACCCCTACCTCCGCCCGGTCGTTCCTCTACGTACCGGCAAACAAGCCCGAGTTGTTCGACAAGGCCGTTGGCGGTGCCGCAGACGCGGTGATCATCGACCTCGAGGACGCGGTTCCGTTGGCGGACAAAGACCGAGCGCGTGCCGACCTCGCGGGGTGGTTGGCCTCGACGCCGTCGACCGATACCCAGATCTGGATTCGCATCACCCCCGAATTCATGACGCAGGACCTCGAGGCCGTCGCCGGAGGCGGTGTCACCGGCATCATGGTGGCGAAGTGTTCGGTCGAGTCACTCACGCGCGCAGACCGATTGCTCACCGAGCACAACCTGCTCGGGGTCGAGCTGATCGGGCTGATCGAGACGGCTCACTCCTTGCGTGCTCTGCCGCAGATGGCTCGATGCAACAGAGTGCGAACATTCGGGATCGGTGAAGTCGACCTCCTCGCGGACCTGCGCATCACCCGTTCGGAATCGACGGAATCGATGATCGACGCGCTTCGGCTGAACGTCGTGATCGATTGTGCTGCTGCGGGATTGGCAGCACCGATCGCCCCGACGTCGACCGATTTTCGCGATCTGGACGGGTTCGTCGGCACCACGGCCCGTTTCGTGCAGATGGGTTTCCGCGGCCGGACGGCATTGCACCCCAGTCAGGTTCCGATCATCAATGCCGCGCTCACCCCGTCCTCGGACGACATCACCACAGCACGTCGACTGGTGGAGCTGTACGAGGTGTCTCGGGGAGGACCGACCGTCGACGACAACGGACGATTCGTCGACGAGGCAGTGGTGCGGGGCGCACGGGAAATCCTCGCCCGGGCCTGAACCGACCGAACTGCAGCTCGGGCACCGCACACGAGTGACGGTGCCCGAGCCGGTGGGACGACTGTTCTATTGCTGCGTGGTCGATTTCAGGTCGATCAACGGTGCGAGCAGTGTCCCGATGTCGGTCAGGTCCCCGAGACGATCGCATCGGCCGGCCAGTTCCTTCAGCTCGACGTCGGAGAGGAACGGCCCCGCATTGCTGGTGAACTTGGTCGAGACCTCGCCGAACGACAGCGGCCGTTCGGGTCCGCCACGAGTGGTGAGCACCTCTTCGACCACTACTGTTCCGTCGGTCAGAGTTGCGGTCAGCACCGCCGGGAACTGGTGCGGGAAGATGGCGTCGCACTTCGGGTTCGGAACGACGTCGACCTTGGCCATCAGAGCTCGCCGATCTGCTGACTTCGCCAACTCGTCGGTGTAGTCCTCGAGCGCAGCACCGAGTCCTCCCCCGCCGAGCAAGCCGACCACCACTGCGTACGGTCCGCTGAACTGCGCCATGTACCCGGTTTCGGGCGTGCGTTTGACGTCGATGGGTTCACCGATGGTCCGCAGATTCGCTGCGGGCACCCCCAGCTCGAGCTTCTCGATCTGCTCCGGCCGGATTCCTCTCGCCCGCAGCGCTGCTCCTGCGTCTATCGCCGCGTGGGTGAAGTGATTGGCGGGGTAGGGCTTGAAGAAGATTCCGGGAACGGCCCACTCGGAGCCGAGTCCGTCCAGAATCTCGTTGGCTCGGCCAGGCTCGTGCAGCCAGGCCTGGAAGAAGCCGAACCGTCCTTCGAGGACCGTCGGCGGCCCGGTGATCCCGTGTCGCGCAAGCCCTGCTGCGGAGAGCGCGGAATGCGCAGCCCAACCGCAGTGCATGCGCTTGACGGTGCCCCCGGTGCGGTTGGCCTCGATGATGCCCGACGCCATCGACGCCGCAATGCCCATCGTGTCGACGATCTGTTCCTCAGACGCACCACCGATGACAGCGGCAGCCACAGCGCTACCCATCGCACCGCAGATGGACGTCGCGTGCTGTCCGTGCTCGAAGAACACCGAGTTCTTGGTTTCCGGGTCGAACCCCGCCATACCGATGCGCACACACACTTCCAGCCCGATCGCGATGCCGCGGACGAGTTCTCGACCGTCGGCACCGTGCTCCTGAGCAGCCGCAAGAGCCGCGGGCACGACACTTGCGCTCGGATGCAGGATCGATGGAAGATGCGTGTCGTCGAAGTCCAGTGAGTGTGCGAGCACTCCGTTGACGAAAGCGGCGAGGGCCGGAGGGAGGGCGATGTCGAGGCCGACCGCGGATGCCGTTGCTGCCCCGCCTTGTTCGCGGGCCCATGCGGTCGCGGCCTTGCTCGTCTCGAGATCGGTGGCCGCAACCGCGATCCCGAGCGTATCGAGCACCCGCATCCCCACCGAGGTGACGACGGCGTCGGGCAGATCCTGATAGCGGGTGGTCGCGGCGAAACGCGCCAGGTGCTGCGCGAGTGTGCGTTCGCTCATGCGGACGTCACCGCCAGCGGCCGTACCGGTGAACCCGTTGCGCCGAAGATGTTCAGGGGAACGAGAACGAACGTGAACTCGAACAGTTCCTGCTGGGAAAGCTCTTCGAGGTCGAGTGCTTCGATGATGTAGATACCGCTCTCCACCAACAGAACTCGGTGCGCGGGGAGCAGAGCGTGACCACCACCGGGGGCGAGCCGCTCGAACGCGATGGTGTCTGCACCTGCAGCGTGTACACCCTTGTCCGCCAGCCATTGCGCGCCTGCTTCTCCGACTCCGGGGACTCCGGACGGGCCGCCGACGTACGGCGATCCCTCGGCGAACAACTGCCCCCATCCGCTGCGAATCAGCACGACATCGCCGCGTTCGATCTCGATTTTCTCTGCAGCACATGCTGATTGCAGATCATCGACGGTGATCTCGTACCCGCCCTCGCAGCGACCGACACCGAGGAGCCTCGGGATGTCGAGCAGCACGCCGCGGCGGATCATGGGTTCGATGGTGTGGACGCCGTGTTCGACATACTTGCCGCCCAGGCACGACTGCCCGGCATCGGCACCGCCGTGCAGCTTTCCGTCGTGGCTGACGTGGGCGAGCGCATCGATGTGAGTGCCCACGTGCGTTCCGGTGGTGATCATGTCGTTCGCGGCGCTGCCGCCGTCTGCCCGAGTCACGTCGCCGTGTCTGCGCGGCAGGGTGTGCCAGAACTGAGGATGATTGGGCGACTGCGGCATCCCGACCCTCAATTGTCTACCGAGATCGACTGCGCGCACGCCCCCCTGGACTGCACGAAGAAGTTGATCGGACATTGCTTCGTCTCCTCGTTCGACGCTGCGTGCGTACCTCACACCAGCGTTGGTTCGTTTCGCTAGCCGGAACAGCTTTGAGCGTCAGGGGCTCGCGCCGGCGGTAGGCCGAGCCTAGCAGTCGGCAGGTGGCACGTCTCGATCATTGACTCTTTCTTTCCGAGCCTTCTACAGTCCAACAATGGACGGTTCAACGTCGTTTCGCTCAACGGAACAGATGCATGCGGTCGACGCCTTGGCCACCGCGATGGTCGAACTACGGAAGTCCCCCCTCTCCGCGCCGCTCGGCGATCGAACGCGGTTGATTCTGTTGGACCTGCTGGGCGTCACCCTTGCCGGTGCCCGCACCGCCGAGATGGTCGAACTACGGAAGAAGTGGGACGCGGAACCAGGATCGACGTACCCGATAGGCGGAAGCACCGGCACCACGATCGAGACTGCAGCCGAACTCGACGCCATCGCATCGTGCTGCCTCGAGCTCGACGAGGGCAACAAATACGCCGCCGGACATCCTGCTGCGCATGTGCTTCCTGCAGCGATCGCCGCGGCCAGGCTGGCATCGACGCCGATCTCGGGCCGGGCCTTCCTGACGGCCGTCGTAGCGGGATACGAGGTTGCCGCTCGATTCGGCTGGGCTCTGACCCGGCACAGTGCATGGCACACCCATGGACACTGGGGTGCCACGGGCGCGGCCACAGCAGCCGCGTTGATTCGCGGTGCCGATGCGAACGAGGTTGCCGCGGCGATCGACTCGTCGTCTGCGTTGATTCAGGTAGCGCCCTGGGCGGTGGTTCTCGACGGCAATTTCTCGCGAAACCTGTGGATCGGCGGTGCCGCACGGGCGGGCGTGACCGCGGCCAGGCTCGCCCGGTCCGGGGTCGTCCACAATTCGGGGGCCATCGAGCACACCCTGGGCGCTCTGGTCGGGACATTGGACACGTCCCGACTGACCGAGGATCTCGGCGACCGATGGCTCACGCTGGAGGGCTACACGAAACAGCACGCCAGCTGCTCGTACACGCACGCCGCCGTGGACGCTGTGCAGAGCCTGCGCGCTGACGCCGAATGGTCCGCCGCCGACATCGAACATGTTCGGGTGCGGACACATTCGTTAGCGGAACCCCTGTTCCGCCGACATCCGTCGAACAGGTTGGGCGCGATGTTCTCGCTGCCGTTCGTGGTGGCCGCAGCGTTCGTGTCCGACGCGATAGACGTGGATTCTCTGGATCCCCGAGGTTCGGGCTTCTCGACGGCCGAATCGTTCAGCGCCCGAGTCGACGTCGCATCGTCGAGCGAGCTCGACGCGCTGCTGCCCGAGCGCCGAGCCGCCGAAGTGACGATCGAATTTCGGGACGGCACCACACTCTCGGCGACTGCCCCGAATCCGCTGGGCGACATCGACCATTTTCCGATGGATTACGGCGCGGTGCGCGCCAAGATCGCCCGCTTGGTCGGCGAATCCGATACCGCGGTCATCGAGGACATCGTCGACTCCCTCGGCGATACGGAGGACGTTGCGGCGCTGTTGCGCGCACTACCGATTCGCTAGCGTCGACCGATACGCACCTCGTCGACGAATTCGTCTGCAACACAGGACAATCTCTGTCGTAGCGAATCCGGCACGGTGACCGTCACCTGAACCAGGTACTGGTCGACGATGTGGTGGACGACGACGTAACGGGTCCGGGCGAAGAGCAACCGACCGGCGCAGTCGTAGCGACCCGCAATCGAGACGGACGGTAGACCGCAGAACGAACCTCGGTCGTGACTGATCTCGACCCAGCCGGGCAGTGCCCGCGCGTCTCCGAAGCCGCACTCCAGTAGGGCATCCGGGTCGACCGACCGTGCGAGCTTCCCGACCAGAACCACCGCATTCGGTACGAATCCGTCGACTGCGTTCGCCGGCGAGCACAGCACCGCGGTGGCGTGTGGGAAGTGATGCTCGGAAACAGCCTCCCAGTCCGGTAGCACCGGGAGCTCGAGCCCGAACCTGTCGCATTCGTCGCGGTGCACCGGTGCCAGTTCGACACCCTGCTGCTGGAGATAGGTGTATACCGTCCTCTGTCGAACCGTCACTGGACAGTGTTCCTTCCACCGACAGTCGTTGCGGCACGGTCGGCGCGGATACGCTCGCGCAGCCTGGGCGGGCGCAGCAACTCCCGCGCATCGTCGTGGCCCAGTTGCGCACGAGCCCAATGATTGTCGCGACACCACAGAAGCAGCGCGAGCAGCGAATTCGGTTCGACCTTCTTCTCACACGCCATGATGACCAGCTCCGGCTCGTCGGTCTCGCTCGATCGGCGCGAGACTCTGATCACCGGCAAGTCACCTCGGTGCGGTACTGCTGGATTCGGATGCTCCTCCAGGCACAGATCCGCAATGTCGCTCCAGGGCACGACCGTCACGTCGTTCGACACCTTCCACCCACGACGTCGATAGATCTGTTGGACAATACCTTCGGGGTGCAGAGAGATCCAGGTGCGGTTGACGACGACGAACCCGAGCACGAACCACGCCAGGCATGCCGGCGCGCCTATCGCCGTCAGCAACTCTGCCCTCTCTTGGCGAGGGTCCGGTCCGTCGTCTCTGAATACGAAGTAGGACAGGCCCACCACCGACGCGAAGGCGAGTAGACCTGCCCTGGCCACGAAGTCCCCGCGCCCGGGCACCGACAAACCTGCGCCGACGCCTGCAACGTCGACCCGCCGCACGAAACGTGACAATCGCGCAGCTCCGATGCCGGACATCGGCACAGCCATCCCCAAGGGAAGGAGCACGAAGAACGCGAGCCACAACAGTGCCAGGAGGCCGCCTGCGCCCGTCCTGGCAATCACAGGGACGGCAGCAACCAGCAGTCCCACCACTGCCGTACAGATGCCGAAAACCGCTGCGAGCCAGCCGAGGTGAACACTGCGCCACCTCCGCACCCACACAGGTCCCGGATTCGCTGTCGCAGGCATGTTCGCGCCTGTGTCCTCACGATCGGTCATCGCAGTGTCCATTCGAAGACCTTCGAGACGCCGTGGCTGACGGAGCCCCCGACCAGGGCACCCAACGCAACGCCTGCGGCAGCACCGGCAACCGTGCCCGGCCCGGGAAACACCGAACCCGCGGCACTACCGACTCCCACCAGAGCACCGGTCACGTAGCTCGCAGCTGCGAGGCCGGCGGCGGTACTCGCCGTATTGACCGCAATCGCCTCAGCGGGGCTCACCCCCTCATCGATATCGTGGCCAATCGAGGGCACCGTTCCCGCCACCGCGCCGAACGCCCCCAACCCCCGACCGATGTTCTTGGCAACATCGTCGACGGAACCGACACCCGGAAGTTGGAGAGCCCTCCTCGTCACGTCGGTCATACCACCGATGACGGTGGCTGCAACGGTCGTCGGCCAATCCGGCATCCACGAGAAGGACCCGTCCGGGTTCTCGACGAACTTCCCGGCCGGACTACCGAGCGCAAGCTCGGTCAACAGCTTCGTGGGCTCGGCCAACTGCTGCGCAGCGTCGAGTGCGGCCCTGTCTGCCTGTCTCAGAGCTCCCTGAATGTCCTCGGTCAACTGCGCTGCAGCAGAGCGTAGTTCGTCGGCCTTCCGTATCTTTTCTTCACCCAGGACGTCCGGTATCAATGCGATCATCCCGTCTGGATCCACTACACCGTCGGCCCGAACGGCGAACCCGCTCGCCGTCGCCGCCGAGACCTGCGCATGCAGGTGGGCCTTCGCAGCATCGACCAGTCCTGCTGCGGTCTCGAATGCTCTACCGAGTGAATCGATTTCACTGCACACCGAGCTCATCCGGGAGCATTCGCTCACCACACGCTCGGCTGCGGCGTCGGCTGCTTCGCCGGTCCACGTCTCGGCCAGTACGTCCTGCTCCTCGAGCACTCCGGTGCGCTGGCCGTTGACGCGCTCGACGATCTCCGACAACTCGATCATCGTCTTGCGCATCGACTCCGGTTCCCAACCCGCGACGTGCGGGACCGTCGGGGTCATTTCGGCTCGTCCATCGCTGCGAGGCGGCGGGCGAGTTCGTCGTCGGCGATCTCGTAGTTCTGCGCGACGCCGCGGGCGATGTCCGCGACGCATTCTGCCCGCCCGGCCAGAGCTGCAACAGCTCCGGCCGCCGCGGCTGCTGCCGCCGCACATGCTGCGTGAAAGTCACTACCCTGCAACGCATTCTCCGACGCACGGAACGGAGCAAGAGCATCCACCTCACGGATCACCCCGCCAGTTGCCGACAACACATTCGAGAACTGCCGCAGGATCGCTGGATCCACATTCACTGTCATGACGCTCCCCCGAGTTGCACCGTAGCGACGCCCGGTGAATCGGCGTCATCGGGTTTGACGCGAGTGGGCCCCGATCGGTTCCCTCCGGCCGTTCCGAGAAACGTTCATGGGAATCACGACGATGAACACCGCCCAGTCACGGCCCATCGAACCTACGGCGGCAGGACTGCACGCGACGCGGTGAGTACGGCGGACTCGGCTCAGTGCTGTGGGTCGTAGCCCGGAACTTGCGCCAGAGTCTCGAACGTTCGCGCTCGACCCCATTCCACGTGCGCGAACGCAACAGCGGCAGCCAATTCCGTATCCCCCTTGGCGATGGCGTCGACGAGGGAGACATGCTCCCCGTGTCGTAGCGACGGGTCCCGTTCGAGATTGGCCATGTTGAGTCGATTGCTGCGCTCGCGCAACGGTTCCATGATCACCGGGAACAGCCGGTTGGCGGACAATGCCTCGATCCCCGAGTGCACTCCAGAGCTCGCGTGATGGAATTCGAGCAGATCACCCCGGTCGAGCGCTGCACCTGCACGGGACACGGCGTCGATCAACGACGACGAGTCCGCGCCCGCCGCCACAGCGGACGCTGCCCGGCGAGCAACGAGCGGCTCGAGCGCGGACCTGATGTCGTACAACTCGTCGACGGAACTTCTGGTCACTCCTGTCACCACGGCAGGGCGTCGCGGCGACAGCGTCACCAACCCTGCTGCTTCGAGCAATGGAAGCGCCTCACGAATCGGGACCCTCGACACTTGGAGCTCGGTTCCCAGGTTGCGCTCGCTCAGCGTTTCACCAGGCCGGAGGCGGCCGTCGAGGATGCGTGTTCTGATCGCGTCGAACACCGATCGCGACAGCGATTCGCGACCTTCCGTGGATGCCATGATGCTTGTATACCAGCGAACTGTAGGTATACCGCGCATCCGCCAGCGTCATCGGCAAGCTTTGTCCAACGACGACCTAGACAGCAAGAGCCAGGTGAGAGGACCTGGAAACACAAGCGTTACCGCTGAGAAACCATTCACGGCCCAATGCTCCGTAAATTCTCCGTTGTTGGTATACCACTTAGCGAGAGGCACTGGGATGAGCGTCCCGACCAGGAACGAGAAGCCGTCACCGATCGACCCACCGCCCGAGGCCGGCAGCCTCAGTGAACAGATCGAGGCGTCGTACTCGAAGATCGGCCTCACCACAGCGCACTTCGGCATCGTCGCCATGGTCCTGTTCGGTGTGTTCTTCGATGCCATCGAACAGAATGCCGTCGGCATCACCGGACCGCTCCTGCGTGAATCCTGGGGCCTCGGCGGAACCGAGATCGGACTGCTGAACACCGCGACGTTCACCGCCGTCGCACTCGGGCGCATCCTGGCCGGAGCCGTGATGGACCGATTCGGTCGTCGAACCCTCCTCGGTGCAAACCTCCTCGTCTTCGCATTCGGCTCGCTACTGTGCGCATTCGCACCCAACTACGAGGTGCTGGTGGGCGCTCGATTCCTGGTCGGGCTCGGACTCGGCGGTGAGATCGCCGTAGCGGTGATCATGCTCTCCGAGTTCTTCTCCGCCAAGCATCGCGGTACTGCGGTCGGCATGATCAACGTCGCGGCCGCAGGTCTGGGCAACATGCTCGCCCCTCTGTTCGGGGTCATCGTCTTCGCGATCTTCACCGGTGACGACCGCTGGCGTTGGCTGTTCGGTCTGCTGGTGCTACCCGCACTCGCGGTCGTGTTCTATCGACGCTCGCTTCCGGAAACACCTCGCTTCCTCGCGGCGACAGGCCGGGTGGCCGAGGCCAACACCGTCATCAACCGCCTGGCACAGGGCAAGCTTCGCGGCACCCTCGACTCCGAGGTTCAGTACTTGAACGTCGACACCACAGTCGATGATCACGCCGCACCGCGCGCACGGTGGACGGAGATGTTCGGGCAGCGTTACCGCAGAAGCACTCTCGCCCTCGGCATTGCCGTCTGCATGTCCTACGCAGCACAGATCTCGATGCTCACGCTGATCCCCGTCATCCTGACGGAGCGGGGAATGTCGATCTCGAGTGCGCTCTGGTACACCCTCGTGATGCAGTCCGGGTCGTTGATCGGTGCGCTGACCGCCGCACTCATCGCTCGCAAACTCCCCCGCAAGGTGACGCTGACCGGTGGCGCTGTGCTCGGTATCGTCGCCGGGCTCGGATTCGGCTTCTTCGCAACGTCCATCGGGCTCGTACTGTTCTTCGGCACCCTGTTCAACTTCTCGGTCATCATCCTCAACACGACGATCTGGCTGTTCGCACCCGAGCAGTACCCCACGCGAATTCGTGGCCTCGCGACGTCGGTGATCCTGGCGCTGGGCTCCCTCTCCGGCGGACTGTTCCCGCTCATTGCCGGAGCCGTACTGGACTCGTCCGGCGTTGGTGCCATGTTCGCGATGCTGGCCGGTCTGTTCATCGTGTGCGGAATTGCCGTGCAGTTCCCGAAAGAGACCTTCGGACAACCCATGCCGGAAGATGGCTGAGCAGTGAAGATTCTCGTGATCAACCCCAACTCGAACACTGCAACGACGCAGCTGCTCGTCGACGTCGCGCGGCGTTGGCTCCACGACACAGAATTCACCGTCGTCGGGGTCACCGCGGGTACCGGACCGGCGATGATCACCGGCACCGAACAGTTGCGTGCTGCCGGACCGGATGTCGTAACCGCGGCCCTCGACGCGATCGAGCACCATGGCCCGGCAGCGGTGATCGTCGGCGCGTTCGGTGATCCCGGTGCCGCCGAACTCCGAACCCTCGTCGACATTCCGGTCGTCGGGATCGGCGAGGCAGGAATCCTGCACGCCGCACGAGGTGGTCGGCGCTTCGCGATCGCCACCACCACAGCCGATCTCGCTGCCCAACTCGATGCATTGACTCGTGCTACCGTGCCCGACGGCGATTTCGCGGGTGTGTTCCTTACTGCGTCGTCGCCGTTGGTCCTGGCCGAGGACCTCGCATCGAGTGTTGTCGAACTGGGAGCAGCGGTCGATGCAGCAGTCGCCGCCGGAGCGAGCGCGGTCGTCATCGGCGGCGGTCCGTTGAGCGATTCGGCCCGGCGGCTGGCACTGCGCACCGACGTGGACGTCATCGAGCCGGTTCCGAGTGCCGTTGCGATGGTCGTCGACAGAATCTCGAACGCGGTACGCAGCTGAACTATCGACGTCCGAAGGCCCTGGACACCAGCCAGCCCTCGACCATTCCCGCGAGGAAGATGCCCGCGATCGGTGCGTACTTGCGCACCGGTTCGGGCATCAGGCTCATCGCGTTCAATTCGCCGCCCATCGGGCTCGCAACAGCAGCCTTCACAGCTGCAGGCGTGGTCGATTCGGCCGGAGCCGAACCACTGAGCAGCGCACCGAGATTGACGGCGAACTGTTGCAGGACCTTGTTCGACACCGCGACGATCGCGCCCTTGCCGAACGAGACTATCTTTCCGCTGATCACCAGATCGGTGTTCAGGGTCAACCGCGAACGATCACCGAGCGCCTCGACCGCCAGATCGACCTGGGCCTCGGCGTCGCCGTTGCCGTGCGAGTCCGCCCCCTTGGCTTCGAGTGTGAGCGTGCGGGTCTCCGCGTCGACCTCGAGGAACCTGATCGTGCCGGCGTACGACGCGCTGATCGGGCCCACTTTGACCTTCACACCGCCGAGGTAGGTCTCGCCGTCCTTACCGGTGATGGCCGCCCCCGGTACGCAGGTCGCGACCTTCTCGACGTCGTTAATCAGCCGGAACACGTCCTCGGCGGACGCGTCGATATCGAGTGTATTGGTCAGTATCACTTGGGAACTCCGTTCACACAGCCGGCGCAGCGGCGCTGCTCGGCGCACGAGTCGATGGCCTCGACGATGGTCTGGTACCCGGTACAGCGGCAGTAGTTCGACGCCACCACCTCGCGGATCTGTTCCTTGGTGGCATCGGGGTTGTCGGCGAGGTAGCCCTCGGCCAACATCAGGAACCCCGGTGTGCAGAACCCGCACTGCAAGCCGTGGTGGTCTGCGAAGGCCTGCTGCAGGTCGTTCAATTCACCGTCGATGCCGAGTGATTCGACGGTTTCGATATCCGAGTTCTCCACCTGCGCTGCGAATGTCAGGCACGCGCGAGCCGGCTTGCCGTCGATCAGCACGGTGCAGGCTCCGCACACGCCGTGTTCGCAGCCGACATGGGTTCCGGTGAGCTGCAGATCGTGCCGCAGTACGTCGACCAAGGTTCGCCGTGGTTCGGTGATCACCTCACGGACGGTGCCGTTGACGTTCAGTTCGATCAGTTGCTTGTTGCTCATGGCCTGCCCTTCGCCAGTGCTGCCTGTACTGCCACGGGGGTGATCGGTGTGTCGTTCAGTTCGACTCCGGTGGAGCGCAATCCGTCGTTGACGGCGTTGAGCACAGCGGCGGGTGCACCGATCGTTCCGCCCTCACCGGCACCCTTGGCTCCGGATTCGGTGAACAGGCAGGGAGTTTCGAGGTGGTGGATCTCGATGTCCGGGATCTCGCAGGCAGTCGGCACCTTGTAGTCGATGAAGCTGGCACACAGTGGATTTCCGTGATCGTCGTACGACACCTGCTCGAACAACGCCCCGGCGATGCCCTGGGCGATCCCACCCCGGCACTGGCCCTCGACGATCTTGGGGTTGATCGCGACGCCGCAGTCCTCGACGCACACGTACTTCAGGATCTCCACTCGTCCGGTGCCCTCGTGCAACTCGACCACAACGCCGTGGGTGGCGTTGGAGAAGGTGCCGTCGTTGAACACGTCGAAGCTTGCCGTCGCGGACAATCCGGGTTCCACGCCCTTCGGCAGCAGTTGCGCCTTCAGATACGCGACGTCGGCGATATCCCGGTAGGTAACGTACTTCGAGTGGTCGTCGCGCTGACGGACGCGCCCCGATGCCAACTCGACGTTGTCGTCGCGAGTCTCCAGCAGATGCGCTGCGATCTCACAGAGCTTGTCTCCCAGCTTGTTCGACGCCAACGCCACCGCACTGCCGCCGATGGTGATGGAGCGAGAGGCGAACGAGCCGAAGCCGTAGGTGATCCGGTCGGTGTCGCCCTGCACGATCTTAACCTGTTCGACGGCGATGCCGAGCCGGTCGGCGACGATCTGCGCCATCGTGGTCTCGTGGCTCTGCCCGTGGCTCATCGTTCCGGTGGTCACGACGACCGTGCCGGAGGTGTCCATCCGAACCTCCGAGATGTCGAACCCGGGCACCACGTTCATCTTGCGCGCCGCGAATGCGCTGCTGCCGTAACCGGTTCGCTCGCTGAAGCACGAGTATCCGATGCCGATGTGTCGGCCGTCTGCGGTCGCCCGCTCCTGGAAGTCGTACCAACCGCCGTCACGGAGGGTCTGCTCGCACAGGTTCAGCGCCTCGAGATACGAGCCCGGGTCGTAGGTGATGTTGTTGACGCCGGTGTACGGGAAGGCGGTGATGACGTTTCGTCGCCTGATCTCCACAGCATCGAGCTGCAGTTCACGAGCCGCTCGCTCGAACAGTCGCTCCATCACCATGACGTACTGCGGCCGGGACACCCCTCGGTACGGCGCGGTCGGTGCCTTGTGGCTGAACACGGAACGGCCCCGCACCCGGTACGCCGGAACCTGGTATACCCCGGGCATTTCCGCCGAGGCCATCAGCGGCTCGATGCCGGCGGTGAAGGGGTAGCAGGAGTACGCGCCCATGTCGCACACGACATCTGCGTCGAGGCCGAGAATGCGCCCCTCGGAATCGAACGCTGCCCGCACGTCGTACTGCTGTTCGCGCGCCAGGAACGACGCCGTCAGTGCGTCCTTGCGGTCCTCGATCCATTTGATGGGACGGCGGAGCTTCAACGCTGCTGCGGCGACGGCGATCTCCTCGCGACCGACGACGCACTTCTGCCCGAACCCGCCACCCATGTCGGGCACCACGACGCGCACCTGGCGCTCGTCCAGACCGAGGCATAGCGCGGTGACGGTCCGAACCTGGTGTGGCACCTGAGTACAGATGTAGATGATCAGCTGCTCGTCGCGGTCGTCCCAGTACGCGATGCATCCACGAGTCTCGAGCGGAAGCGCGTTCTGGCGGCCGGTTCGGGATTGCACCGACACGACGGTGTGCGCGTCGTCGAAGATCTCGTCGATGCCCTCGGTGGCGAACATCTGCACGTCCACGACGGTGTTGTTCGGGACCGAATCGTGAACCAGGGGAACGTCATCGGACATGGCCTGATCTGCGGAGGTGACGGCGGTGACGGTCCGGTACGACACTCGTGCCGCCTCGAGCCCGTCCTCGACGCTGTAGGCATCGGCGGCGACGACGATGGCCAGTGGCTCACCGACGTAGCGCACCACGTCGTGCGCCAACACGGGCATGTCGGTGGGCACGAATTCGCTGAGCGGACGCGACAACTCGGCGCGGATCGGCCGCAGGTCCAAATCCGCCGCGGTGAAGACGCCGCGCACTCCCTCGACTCCGGCGACGTCACCGACGTCGAGACCGGTGATCGATCCGGCCGCGACGGTGCTGCGGACGAACTGGGCGTGCAACATTCCCGGCATCGCGATGTCGTCGACGAATCTGCCTCGGCCGGTGAGCAACCGCGGGTCTTCCCGGCGTGCGACCGAGGTGCCGACGAATTTCGGCGTGAGAACCTGATCGACGCTCACGTGGGCACCCCCTGCGATACCAGTGCGTCGCTGCAGGCTTCGGCGACCAACGTGCGCACCAGGGTGCGGCGGTACTCGGCGGTGACCATGCCCTCGTCCTCCAGTTCCAATGATTCGGCTGCGGCATCCGCGCAGTCTGCGAAGGTCCCGCCTGCGGCCAGGACGGCTTCCCCTGCCGGCGATCGCACGGGAGTTGCTCCCACTCCCGCGAGGGCAACCCGTCCGCCGACCACGGCCACGCCGTCGAGATCGAGGGACACCGCTGCGCCCACGATCGCGAAATCTCCCTGCCGCTCTGCGTATTCGGTGACCGCAGCGTGCGGTGCCGGGTTCGGGAACACGATCTCGACGATCATCTCGTCGAACGCGAGATCGGTGGAGTAGTACCCGAAGAAGAACGAGTCTGCCTCGACGGTTCGCCGCCCCCGCACACTCTCGACGACGATGCGGGCGTCGAGCAGTATGGCCAACAAGCACCATTCCGCGGTGGCGTCCGCATGGGCGATGCTGCCCCCGACGGTCCCGCGGGTACGGATCGGGTAGTGCCCCACCCACCGCATGGCCTCACGAAGGACGGCGAAGTCCGTTCCCACGTCGCCGGATTCGACGTCGTAGTGGGTGGTGAGCGCCCCGATGTGCAGGCAGTCGGTTTCTCGGCGGATGTACTGCAGAGTGTTCAACCCACCCACGTCGACCAGATGCCCGGGCCGGGCGAGGCGGAAGTTCATCATGGCGACCAGGGACTGGCCTCCGGCGATGATCTTCGCGTCCTCGCCCAGCTCGGATAGCAGCCGCACCGCACCAGAGACATCGCGCGCCCGGTGGTAGTCGAACTGCGCGGGCTTCATCAGACTCGAGCCTCGCCTGCGACGACCTCGGTGGGATCGTCGACGAGGGTGTCGAGTTCGCGACCCTTGGTCTCGGGTGCGAAGTACGCCATCCAGATCACCGCGAACAACACGAACGCGGTGACGATGCCGAAGGTCAACGGAAGACCCAGGATCGGCCACATGACGGAGCCGAACAACAGCGGCGCGAAGCCGGTTGCGACCCGGCTGACCGAGGACGCGTAGCCGAATCCCGAGGCGCGGATGTTGGTGGGGTACAACTCCGAGACGTAGCAGTACAGCACCGGGATGGTCAGCTGAATGACGAATCCGAAGATGCCGAGCCAGATCAGCGCGGCCGACTGGATGTCGAGCATGACGGCGAACATGACCAGCGCGCTACCCGCGATCGGGCCGGACAGTCCGATGACCCACTTGCGTCCGAAGATCTCCACGATGAACGCGGACGTGAGCACACCGACGATGCCGACTCCGGTCATCAGCGTCGTACCGGCGAAAGCTGCGAACTCTCCGTAGCCCTCGGCCCGCAGGATCGACGGCATCCAGCTCAGCGCTGCGTAGTACAGCAGCATGATCGACACGAACAGCATCCACGCTGCGGCGGTGATCCGGGGGCTGTACCGCCAGACCGACTTCAGCTGCGTCAGAGCGGCTTTCATGCCGCCCGGCCCCTTCGGGGCGGTGTCGGCGACGATGACGTACTCGACGGCCTCGGATCCGGTACGGGTCACCATGTCGTCGATGACGGCGCGGGCCTCGGCCTCACGACCGACCTTGGCGAGGTAGATCGGTGACTCGGGGATACCGCGTCGGACCCAGAACAGCAGCAGCGCAGGCAGAACCATGAACAGCAGCATGTAGCGCCAGCGAACGTCGCCGTCGATCGGGACGAGCAGCGTGGCGACGACGCCGCAGATGGTGGCACCGATCGGCCACCAGACATCCATGGCGGAGAGAATCTTGCCGCGAATGCGACGCGGTGAGAATTCGCTGACCAACGCGTAGTCCACCGGTATCCAGCCACCGAGACCGAACCCGGCGAGGAACCGCAGAATGATGAAGATCTCGAAGCTCGGCGCGAACGCTCCGAGGACCGAGAACAGCGCAAAGATCAACAGCGTCAACGAGAATGCACGCTTACGTCCGACTCGGTCGGCGATCGTGCCCCACACGACGGCCCCGACGGCCATGCCGATCAGGTTGCCGGTGGCGACCAGACCGCGCTCGGCTTGGGACAGGTCCCAGTAGCTTCCGAGCAGCGGGGTCAAGAAGCCGTTCAGTGCCACGTCCCAGGCGTCGAACATGTAGCCCAGCCCACCGATGATGAAGATCTTGCCCTGCACACCCCATTTCCAGGGGAGTTCCTGTACTACCTGATCACCAGTCTTCATCGCAGCCTCCGGCGCGGTGTTGTGGTCCGAGGTCGTCATCGGACGAACGAGTAATGGAATTTCTCGTCGTCGCTGTCGTCGAGCGGGGTACCGCTCCACAGCCAGTCGTACGAGATGTCGGATTCCCCATCGAACGACGCCAGTGTCGCGTCCCGCTTCTGCTGCTCGGGTCCATCGGGTATGTGATAAAAAGTCTTGTTCTGCAGGCTCGCGTCCTGCACCATCCGCGCGTGCCTGGCCCGCCGAAACACGTAGCGCGCCAACGCCTCGTCGATCCCGCTCGGGGTGACCTTCGCGAGCTCCTCGGCCAGCACTGCCGCGTCTTCCATGGCCTGCGAGGCCCCCTGCGCCTGATACGGCAGCATGGCATGACAGGCATCGCCCAGCAGCGCGACACGGCCGTCGGTCCACCGCGGGTCGGGCCTGCGGTAGTAGAGCGCCTGGCACAGCACGTTCTCGTCGGCTTTCGAGAGCATCGCATGAGCGCGGTCGTCCCAATCCGGGAACGTCCCCATCAGTTCCTCGGGTCCGACGAGCCGTGGTCCACCGTCGCGGACCTCGTCGGTACACGGGGCCAGCGCAACGACATTGAGGTATTCGCCGTTACGAATCATGTAGTGCACCAGGTGCCGGTCCGGTCCGTACCAGATGGTGCTCTGGTATCGGTCGACGAGCCAACGAGTAGCCGGATCCTTGACGATGCGATCACCAGGAATCAAAGCGCGATAGGCCATTTCGCCGGAGAACACGAGCGTATCGGGTAGACCGATCAGATCGCGCACGGTCGAGCGAATACCGTCGGCTCCGATGAGCAGATCCGATTCATAGCGCTTACCGGTTCCGGTGACCGCGACAGGCCGCGTCGGATTCTTTCGATCGACCTCGACGACCTTCGCGTCGGTCTCGAACACCACCATTGGGCCCGGGCCGTCGGGGTCGAGACACTGCGCGTGGATGGCAGAGTGCAGGTCTGCGCGGTGGTAGTGCCAGTACGGGGCGTTGAACGTCTTCTTGCAGTACTCGCCGAGCGCGGTGAGCGCGATGACCTTGCCGTTCTCCCAGCGCCTGCGCACCTGATCCATCGGCTCGGTCTTGATCGCTTCGAGCTTCTCGCGCATCCCGAGGGCGATGAGGATACGGCTGGCGTTGGGAGCGGTCTGAATTCCCGCGCCCACCTCACCCAGCTCGGCAGCGGCCTCGAGTACCGTCACCTGAATTCCTCTGTGCCGCAGCGAGAGCGCCGCGGTCAGACCCCCGAGGCCACCGCCTGCGATCACCACTTCGATCGGTGCCATGTCAGCTCTCCACCAATCGACCCTCGGTGACGACATCGATGCCGTCGATGGACACGGTGCAGGCGCGCATTCCGATGTCGAGGTGTGCGTAGGAGTCTCGGCCGAGGACAGGGTGCGGGCCGGTGGACCACAGGAAGCTGCCGGCGAACGCGCGGGCGTCCATGCCCATGATGTCGTCCTTGCCGTACATCGCGGCCGCGAACCAGTCGCCGGTCTTCATCAGTCCCCAGCCCATGTGGGACAGGTAGCGCGCCCACTTGTCGTTGGAGTCGGCGAAGAACATGTTCAGCAGCGCCGCCTCGCCGCCGCCGGTGACCTCGTCGATGTGACCGTTGGTGACCGTCAGCGTCGTCTCGTCTCGGACGTACTCCTTGAACGGCAACAAGATATCGCCCTCGGACAGCACGATCTTTCCGTTGGAGATCTCCGGCCAGCACAACACCATCGTCGACGGCCAATGATCCCAGCGGCCCTTGTCGTCGGCGAAACCCACCTGGAACTCGGGCTGCGAATTGCTCAGTTGCACGGTGAGATCGGTGCCGGCCTCGTTGGTGATGCGCATGGTCGAACCGTTGCGAATCAGATCGACGCCGGCCTGTACCCGTTCCTTGTCGCCGTCCTGGGGCATGTTGCGGATCAACACGTCCGGGGCATCGCAGACGAAGATGATGCGCGTTCCGGCGGCCAGGATCTCCTGCTGGATGGGCGCGTGGATGAAGCCTTCACTGGTGAGGTCGACCACGAGGTCCGCGCCCTTGAGCATGTCCTGAGCCACCGAACTGTTCATGACCGACACCAGGCCGGGGCCTGCCCCGGTGTGGGTGCTCGGCATCGGCGCCGGACTACCGCCGGGGACCGTTGCCGCGAGCACCTGGGCACCCAGGCTCTGGGCCGCACCGAAGGCAGCCGAGACGTAATCACCGCGGCTCGACGGTTCCGCGAGAATCACCACCTGCTCTCCGGGCTGAACTTTGCACAGCTCGAGCTGACGGGTGAATGCGCGCAACAGATCAGCTGATCGCAGATCGAACATCTCGGTTCCTCTCGTGATCGTTCTCGGTCGTACGTGTCTCGGTGATACCGCCCAGTCGGGCAAGGTCTTTCAGATAGGGCACTTCGTCGCGTGCGTCGAGCAATTCGCGTCGAGTCACTGTGGCCGATACCGATCCGACGCCCTCGTCCATCTCGACGATGGTGCGCCCCTGCGGTCCGACGATGACGCTGTGACCCGCGAACCGTGGGCCGTCGCCGGCCTGTCCGGTGAGTCCGGCGGCCGCGACGACGACGCCGTTCTCGAGTGCACGGGACCGGGTCAGCAGCTTCCACACGTGCAGGCGAACGTGCCCGAATGCGGACGGCACGGCGATGACATCGGCTCCTCGCTGGACCAGATCGCGGACCGTCTCGGGAAAGCCTGCCTCGTAGCAGATCACGACGCCGATGGTGCCGAACGGAGTGCTGACCAGCAGTCCGCTCTCCGCGCCAGGAGTGAACACCGATTTCTCTCGGTCCCAGAGAAAACGCTTGTGTCCCAAAGCCAGCAGGCCGTCCGGACCCACGACGAGCGAGCTGTCGAAGACGACTCCTGCGGAGTCGCGGAACACGATGGCCGTCACCAGAACCGTATCGGTATCGGCAGCGAGCTCACCGAGTGCGATCGATGTACGACCGGGTACCGACTCGGCCATCGAATCGAGATCGTCGAGATCGTAACCGCTGGCGAACAATTCGGGTAGGACGATCAGCTTGGACCCGGCGGCGGCGAGCGTACGCACTTCTGCGGCCACTGCATCGATGTTCTGCTGCCAGGCACCGGTCCGCGAACCGGTCTGCACCACAGCGATATCGAACGTGTCGACCACCGGCTGGGTGTCGACGCCGCGCAGGCGGGCCGACGTGGTCATTGCGCCACCCGGTTCATGTCGGTGGTGTAGAACGGGCCTGCCAACCTGCCGAGGAATCGGTGTTGGAGTGTGTCGACATGCAGGTCGCTGGTGAGCAACCCGGGCCTGCTGGTCACTGTCGTCACGGTCCCGAGTACCAGGGTGTCCGAGCCGAGCGTGATTTCCTGCAACGTTCGGCATTCGAGCGAGACCAGGGATTCGAGGACCGACGGAGCCGAGACCGACACCGACGGCACCGCGGTCATCTGCGAGAGCTCGAACTCGTCGATCTCCGCATCGACGGTGGCGAAACTCGCGGTCACCGCATCCACGCTGTCGGCGGACGGGATGTTGACGACGAATTCGCCGGTGTCGCGAATGTTGACCAACGTGTCCTTGAGCTCCCCGGGGGACCCGATGCGCTCGCCGATGGAGATCATCAGCGTCGCTGGATTGCGCGAGGCGACGTTGAAGAAGCTGAACGGTGCCAGGTTGCGAACGCCGTCGCCGGAGACGGTCGAGATCCACGCGATCGGACGAGGTTGCACCGCGCAGGACAGCAGTTTGTACACATCCCCCGAAGACATCGAATCGATGTCGTGGCGGGTGCGATCCGTGAGCTCCAGAGAGTCGCCTACCTGGGAAGTCATCGAAACGAGCCTTCTTTCGCTTGCTGTGCAACCGGTCGTGCAACCGATTGCGTTGCTCTGACGATAGAGGGGTTTCGAGCTCGATGTCGAGCTTTGAGCGACAAATCCGGAACCAATTAATGGCACCGTTACACGGGCACCGGCCGCGTAACCTCCGCCTTACTCGCCGCGCAGACCGGCCCGCGCCGAATCGGTTGCACTGTCGGGTCTACGCGGGGGCCCGTACCCCTCCGACGTCCCGCCGACGATGCGCACCTCGTCCTCCCACGGCAGTCGATAGGTTCCGTCGGCCAGGTCGCGAACGTAGGTGTACGGGCAGTCCTGCGCGCCACCGGCCAGGGCAGTGAACCCGCGATGCCCCAGTTGGTAGATGTTGTTCTCGACTCCCCATTCTCGACGTGCCGCATCCGCGCGGGCCGGCTCGATCGATATCGTCACCACTCGATCGGGTGTCGAATCGCCGCGCTCGACGATGGTTCCTTCGTAGTCGCACACCATCGCCTCGCCCATCGACGGGATGCCGTTGCCGTCCTCCCCCGCCAGACACACCGATGCCGTGTACGCCAAGTTGTGAAAGGCATTGGCCTCGTTGGTGATACGCCAGGACTGCCGCAGCGGAAACTTGTACCCGGCCGTGCGCAGCAGCACATTGGCACCGCGGTAGCTCGCCTCCCGCGCCATCTCGGGAAACATTCCGTCGTGGCAGATCAACAACGACAGAACGGAACTCTTCGGCCCCGGGCAGACCGGTAGGCCGAGGTCGCCGGGCTCCCACGGCTCCTTGGGCGTCCAGGGATGCAGTTTGCGGACGTACAGCGCTATGTCACCTCGATCGTCGACGATGATTCCGGAGTTGAACGGCGCCCCGCCCGGGTTGCGTTCCATGATGCTGAAGCAACCCCAGACCTTCGACTCGCGGCACGCGTCGCGCAGTCGCTCCACCTGCGGACCGTCCATATCGCACATCACCTCGTCGGATGCCCACGAGGACTTGCGTAAGCCGTGCAGCGAATACTCCGGGAACACCACGAGATCCAGGGCCGAGAATCCAGCCTTCGCCTCACGCAACTGCCTGCATACGCGGTCGGTCGTCGCATCCACGTCGGCCATGCTGGTGATCAGCGGAACCTGCTGTTGAACCAGGCCGAGTGTGAGCGACGTCGGCGATGGATTGAGACCACCCAAACCTGTCATCGAATGTCCGTTCCTCGAGAGCAACTTGTTGCGCAAACGATTGCGCACGGTGCTAGCTTAGGGGTCATCAGGGGTCGGGGCAGCGCCGACGGAGGATCGAGGGGAACCGCCAGTGGACAGCACTACGTCGGGAAGCGTCACGCTCAAAACGGTCGCAGCTGCTGCGGGAGTGCATGTCTCGACCGTTTCCCGTGCTCTACGACGCGTCGCGCTCGACCCGGCCGGTGCCAGCGCCGGAGACCTGCGATTGTTCGAGCTGGCCCGCGAGATGGACTACGTCCCCAACCCCAACGCGGCGAGCTTGACCACCAAGAAGTCCACCGCGTTCGGAGTCCTCGTCCCGCGATTGACCGACGTGGTGCTCTCGGCGATGTACGACGCCATCGAAGAGACAGCGAACCGTGCCGGGTACGAGACCTTCGTCGCCAACACCCACGACGATCCGATTCAGCAACGTCGACGCATCGACCTGTTGCTCGGCCGCAACGTCGACGGCCTCATCTTCGGTGACGCTCGCCTCGACAGCGAGAACCTCGAGGACCTCCACCGCCGAGGAATCAAGTTCGTGCTCATCAGCCGTAGATACCCGGGGATGACCTCGGTGACGTGCGACGACCATCGGGGCGGCTACCTCGCCGGTGAGCACTTGGCCAGGCTCGGCCACACCCGAGTGGGGATCGTGTCCGGACCGGCGTGGGCCAGCACCGGAATCGACCGATCGGAGGGCTGCCGAGCTGCCCTCCGCGATGCAGGCATCGACGTTCCGGACGAGTACGTGCGAGAAGAGGGCTTCGATCCCGAGGCCGGGCGACGCGGGGCCACAGCACTTCTGGCGTTACCGACACCTCCGACCGCGATCTTCGCGACCAACGATTTCAGCGCCATCGGAGTCCTCGGTGTCCTGCGCGAAGCGCAGTTGCAGCCGGGACGCGACATCGCCGTCGTCGGGTACAACGACATCTCGATCTGCAGCGAACTGACGGTGCCCTTGACGACAATTCACAGTCCCCACCGCGAAATCGGCACACGCGCAGCCGAAATGCTGCTGGCCGTCACCCACGGACTGCCGGTGTCCTCGGTGGCACTCACACCGACACTGGTCGTCCGCGATTCCACGGTTCCGGGGCGAACTACACCGACACAGTTCTCGCCGGTCGGCGGGTAACCGCAGTCATCGGTCGGCGTAGTGCGACGTGACGGAGATCGCCACGGCGTTCTACCAGCACTTTCCTCGTGACAGCCCTCATCGACGTGCACGTCCATGTTTGGCAGACCCTCGGTGCAGGGAAGGCGTCGACAAGACGCAGCCGAGGCACATCGCTGCGTCACCGAAATTTTGAGGAGACAGTGACATGCCCACCACAGTGGCCGATCAACTCGTTCGAGGACTCGTCGACGCCGGCGTTCAGCGCATCTACGGCATCGTCGGCGACAGTCTCAATCCGGTGGTCGACGCGGTGCGCCGTACCGGTGGATCGGCCAAGGGCGGCATCGACTGGATTCATGTCCGACACGAGGAGGCTGCGGCGTTCGCTGCTTCGGCCGACGCGCAGACCACCGGCACGTTGGCCGTCTGCGCCGGCTCCTGCGGGCCCGGGAATCTGCATCTGATCAACGGCCTCTACGACGCACACCGTTCCGGCGCACCGGTTCTGGCGATCGCGTCGCACATTCCCAGCAGCGAGATCGGCTCGGGCTACTTCCAGGAAACGCACCCCGACCGCCTCTTCGGTGAATGCTCGCTCTACAACGAATTCGTCTCCACTGCCGACCAGGCTCCCCGGGTGTTCCGCGCGGCGATCAACGCCTCCATCACCGGCGGCGGGGTGTCGGTCGTGACACTCCCCGGCGATATCGCCGAGCTGTCGGCGTCCGACACGATGGATCCCATTGCCGTTCCGTCCACACCGGTCGTCACACCGCCTGCGGCGGACATCCAGAAGCTGGCCGACGCCATCAACAACGCCGAGAAGGTTGCCATCTTCGCCGGCTACGGCGTCAAGGGTGCCCACGACGAAGTGGTCGCGTTCGCCGACACGATCGGCGCTCCCGTCGGACATTCGTTGCGCGGCAAGGAGTTCATCCAGTACGACAACCCGTACGACGTCGGAATGACGGGCTTGCTCGGGTACGGCGCAGCCCATGCGGGTATCCACGACGCAGACCTGCTCATCCTGCTCGGCACCGATTTTCCGTACCAGCAGTTCCTGCCGGAGGACGTCACCACCGCACAGATCGATATCGATCCGACGAAGCTCGGACGCCGAACCTCGGTGCAGTACCCGATCCACGGCGATGTTCTCGCGACGTTGAATGCGTTGCAGCCGTTGGTCACTCGCAAGACCGACCGCCGGTACGTGGAGAAGTGGGTGGACAAGCACAACGACCTCATGGGCAAGACGATCGGCGCATACACCCGCAACGCCGAGAAGCTCGTTCCCATCCACCCCGAATACGCCGCGTCGGTGCTCGATGACCTCGCCGCCGACGACGCCGTCTTCACCACCGACACCGGAATGTGCAACGTGTGGACCGCGCGCTACATCAACCCCACTGGCAGAAGGGCCTTCGTCGCGTCGATGCTGCATGGTTCCATGGCCAATGCCCTGCCGCACGCCATCGGAGCGCAGTTCGCCAACCCGGGCCGCCAGGTCGTCTCGATCTCCGGCGACGGCGGTTTCTCGATGCTGCTCTCCGAACTCCTCACAGTCGCGATGTACAAGCTGCCCGTCAAGATCGTGCTGTTCGACAATTCCACGCTCGGCATGGTCAAGGCCGAGATGCTCGTCGACGGTCTGCCCGACTTCGGCGTCGACGTGCCGCAGGTCGATTACACCGGCATCGCTGCAGCCGCCGGCATTCACGCACAACGCGTCGAACAGCCCGGTGACATTCGCAGTGCACTCGAAACCGCTTTTGCGGTCGACGGTCCGGCACTGGTCCAGCTGATCACCGACCCGATGGCGCTGTCGGTGCCCCCGACCATCACCGGGGAGCAGATCAAGGGATTCGCGCTCGCGATGAGCAAGGTCGTGCTCAACGGTGGCGTCGGCGAGGCAGTCCGGATGGCCAAGTCGAATCTGCGCAACGTGCCACGGCCGTAGCAACGTCTCGTACGCAGCGGTGCGATCATCGAGGTGATCGGGCGGGCAGTTATTGTCGACACACCGCCCAAACCGGACACCTCGATCCGGTAACCGACCGTTCCGGAAGGCACAACCATGGCCATCGACTACACCCGCAAGCCCTCGACCGGGCAGAACCCAGCGCAGCAAAGCGGAGCTCCCGTCAGCCTGAGCAAAGTGACGCTGTCCAAGGCGTCACCGACGATCAGCCTCACCAAGTCCGGTGAGAAGCAGGGTTCGATGCGGGTGAACCTGAATTGGTCGACCGGCGCACCCGCGGCACAGCCGAAGAAGAAGGGCTTCCTGGCCAAGCTGGCCGCGGCGTCGTACGGCTCCGGCGGTGTCGATCTCGACCTCGGCTGCCTCTACGAACTGCGCGACGGTTCCAAAGGCGTCGTCCAGGCACTCGGAAACAGCTTCGGTTCACTGCAGGATGCCCCGTTCATCGCGCTCGACGGTGACGATCGCTCCGGTTCGGTCAGCGGCGGCGAGAACATGCACATCAACCTTGCCCATCCCGAGAAGTTCGCTCGAATCCTGATCTTCGCGATGATCTACGACGGCGCACCGAACTGGGCCGCAGTGGACGGAGTGGTGACGCTCTACCCCACCAGCGGACCGCAGGTAGAGGTACGCCTCGACTCTGCCGAGAACTCCGCGCGAATCTGCTCGATCGCGTTGTTGGAGAACACCTCTGCGGGCATCACCGTCACCCGCGAGGTCGAGTATATCCAGGGGAGCCAGGCCGATCTCGACAAGAAGTACGGCTGGGGACTGCGCTGGGCGGCGGGCCGCAAGTAGTCAGAGAGGTTGCGGCGGAATCATTTCCAGCCGGACGCCGATCAGACGAACTTCTCGGCTGTGGTCGAGGCGATCCACCAGGGCAACCGCGGCGGCCGTCAGGATTGCCGGGTCGAACGTAGGCGGGCCGGCGATCGGGGCGCTCACGGTGTGCGTCTCGAACGGCGCATAACGAATCTTCAGGGCCGCCCGAACGGCCGGTCGATTCTCTGCTTCGATGTCGGCCAACACCTTCGACGTCAAACCGGCGACCTCGTCTCGGATGACCGCCCAGTCGGCGACGTTGGTCTGGAACGTGATCTCACGACTGTGCGACCGTGCAACCCACGGCTCGGACGTCACCGGTGCGAGGTCGATGCCCCGTCCTTTCGTACCGAGCCACGGACCGATCTTCGGTCCGAACGCGGCAGCGAGGTCCGCGTCCTCGGCATCGGCAAGTTCTCGGACTGTCGAGATGCCGAGGGCGGCCAGCCTCTTCGAGATCTTCTTGCCGATCCCCCACAACGCATCGGTACCGCGATCGCCCATCACCTCGAACCAATTGTCCTGGGTAAGGCGGTAGACGCCCCGCGGCTTGTCGAAATCGGTGGCGATCTTGGCTCGTAACTTGTTGTCTCCGATGCCCACCGAGCAATGCAGCCCCGTCGCCTCGAACACTGCGTCGTGCACTGTCTTCGCTACCCCCTCGGGGTCATCGGTCTCGACACCGAGAAAAGCCTCGTCCCAACCGATCACCTCGACGACGAATCCCAACGTCCGCAGAGTGTCCATCACCAGCGCCGACGCCTCGTCGTACGCCGGCTTGTCCACGGGGAGGAAGACGGCGTCGGGAATCTTCTTCGCGGCGACGCGCAGTGGCATTCCGGATCCGACGCCCTTCGCACGCGCCTCGTAGGAGGCGGTCGAGACCACCCCACGCTCGGTCGGGTCTCCCCTGCCGCCGACCACCACGGGTCGGCCCGCCAGATCCGAATTGCGGAGCACTTCCACGGCGGCGATGAACTGATCGAGGTCGACGTGCAGTACCCATCGGCGCCGCGCTGAGTCGGTCGGTGTACTCCCGGTCATAGTGCTCAGTCTGCCCGTGGTGTCTCATGACGCCATGACGAAATCGATATCTCGCACCATCGGACGAGTAGTACTGGGAGCGTTCCTCGTCTTCGCCGGCCTCAGTCATCTCTTCTGGGCGCGCGAGACGTTCGCAGCGCAGGTTCCCGAGTGGGTGCCGCTGAGCACCGACTTCGTCGTACTGGCATCGGGCGTCGTGGAGATCGTGCTCGGCCTGGCGTTGCTGTTCTGGACTGCTCGGGCACCACTCGTCGGTTGGGTCGTCGCGGCGTTCTTCGTCGCGGTCTTCCCCGGCAACATCTCGCAGTTCATCACGCACACCGATGCGTTCGGCCTCGACTCCGATACGGCACGAGGAATCCGATTGCTGTTCCAGCCGCTGCTGATCGTGTGGGCGCTGTGGTGCACCGGGGCCTGGGCTCAGTTCCGCGCGTCCCGACGGGGGCGATCGGGCCGTCAGTAGGTGGACTGCTGACCTGCCAGCACGACGCCGTGGTGCAACTGCGCCACATCCGGATGTGCGCGCGTTCGGGACTTCCACGCGTTCTCGCCGTAGGTGCGGTAGATGGGGTTGTCGGGGTCGTTCTCGACGCCTCGTGAATGCAGCGCCAACTCCGGTGGCAGTTCGATGACAGGTACGACGGCATCGAGGGCGGGGCTCAGGAAGTGAGGCACGGAGACTCGATCGGTGCCGGGCCCGGGCGCGACCACCCGATGCCGCGTCGCGCGAAGATAGCCACCGGTCGCCACTTCCAACAGCTCGCCGATGTTGACGATGAACGCCCCGTCCATTGGCGGCACGTCGATCCAGGTGTCTGGCGTCGTCTCCACCTGCAGTCCGGTCGAGTCCGGCTCGACGAGCAGCAGCGTCAACACCCCTGAGTCCTTGTGCGCACCGACGCCCTGCGAATGATCGGAAGTGCCCGGGTAACGCACGACCTTCATCAGTGTCGCGGGCGCGGTGGCGAAAGCGTCGTCGAACACGTTCTCGGGCGCTCCCAGGGAGTGTGCCCAATGCCGAAGCAGCCGGAGTCCGAGACCCGACACCGTCCGTTCCCACTGCTCGAACGTCTCTCTGAATCCTGCGGGCTGCGAAGGCCAGAGATTGGGGCCCTGAAGATTCCAGTAGCCCTCCGCACCCTCGATCGCCGGACGTTCGGGCCCGATGTCGATCTGCTCCCGCCAATCCACCCGGCCGTTGGTCAGCTCGCCACCCACCCGCGAGTAGCCACGAAAATGCGGGCTCTTCAGCTGACTGATCTCGTCCTTGACATCGTCCGACACAGCGAAGAACTCACGCGCTAGGCGAAGCACCTCGTGCATACGAGCGTTCTCTATCCCGTGTCCGACGAGATAGAAGAAGCCGGACCCGTGAGCCGCTTCACGCAGCGACAGCTCGAACGAGCGGGGGTCGTCGTCGGCCAGACCGAGATCCAGAACGGGAAGCATGCTCGCAATTGTCCTCCCCACCTGACGCGTCGGCCAGCACTGTTGAGGTTCGGTGAATATCGGCGCGTGGATGCCAGACTGGACGCCATGAGCCCTGAAGCACTCGACATCACCGTCGTCGGTCACGGCGCAGCGACCTACCCACCAGAGCAGTGCACACTCTCGCTCACCGTTCGCACCGACGGCCGCACGGCGGAGTCCGCGTCCGAACCCGCTCAGCAACTCGTCCGGGAACTCACCAGACTGGTCGAGCCGCTCTACAACAGCGACGGCGGACCGATCGATCGTTGGTCGGTGGATCAGGTGCGCCACTCGCGCCACCGCCCGTTCAACAACGACGGAGAACAACTCCCTTACGTCTACCAAGCCGAGGCGTCGGTGGAGGTGCAGTTCAGCCAACTCGATCTGGTGGACGCGTTCGTCTACGCAGCCTCTGCACTGGAGGGAGTGTCGATCGACCACTTCGACTGGGACCTCACCGAATCCAGCAGAACCGCTCGTACGCTCGCGGTCCGAGAACTCGCTGTGCGCGACGCCGTCTCCAAGGCCGAGGCCTATGCATCGAGCCTGGGCCGTACGGGCGTGAACGCTGTCGCGATAGCCGACCCGGGCCTGCTTCCTGGGACCACCGAACATTGTGGAGCCGAGCCCTCCGCTCGCATGTTCGCCGCGCAGTCGACCCCTGCCGGATTCGCACTGAAACCCGAGAACATCACGATCTCCGCGAGCGTGCACGCCCGGTTCACGGCCTCCTGACGCGTCGCGCCTAGGCTCGAATTATGAATCGAGACGATGCCCGACGCCTCTGGCCGCGGCCGCCGCTGCTGCCTCGTCCGATCCTGATGGATCAGCGCTGGGAACGGCTCGTCTTTCTGCACTGGCGAGTTCCGAGTTCGGCCGTCGCCCCGCTGTTGCCTCGCGGATGCACGCCCGACGAATTCGACGGCTCGTCGTGGGTCGGGCTGATCGGCTTCCACATGGTCGGTGCCGGCCTCGGTTACCGTCACCCCGTTCCGTACTTCGGCACGTTCGGTGAGATCAACGTGCGCCTGTACTCGATCGACGCGGAAGGCCGACGAGGCGTCGTGTTCCGATCCCTGGAGGCATCCAGACTCGCAGTCGTTCTGGGCACCAACGCCGCTCGCATTCCCTATCGCTGGTCGTCGATCGACATAGACGACGACACGACGACAATCGGCTATCGAAGTCGGAGGCTTGCTCCCCCGCATCGCGGTGCCACGACCGACTTCGGAATCATCCGAGGAACTCGCGATATGTCCGAGGACGCACTCGCGGTCTTCCTCACCGCGCGATGGGGCTTGCACACATCGTTGGCCGGGCGATTGCTCTACGTACCGAACGTGCACCGACACTGGCAGCTGGTCGATGCTCAACTCACCCACTGCTCCGACGAGCTCGTCGCTGCGGCAGGCCTACCCGATGTCAGTACCCGGCCACCCGACTCGGTGCTGTACTCCCCCGGTGTGGAAACTCAGTTCGGCAAGCCCTACACCGTGCGCGGCCGGTAGAAGATCACGTGACCCGAGGATAGTTCGACGACCCAATCTCCCTCTGTGGCAGCACCGTCCGAGTGGGAGCTCGACGTCACACTCTCCCGCAGTACGAGATACCCGGCGTCGAGGGCGAGGTCGAACAACAGCTTCGTGCCGTCGGAGAATTCGACGGCAGGGTCGTCGCCGGTCGAGAGACGGACCACAGTGGCACCGATCGCAGGAAGCCTTTCGACGGTCGGGGTCTCCGCTTTCTGATGCTCGGGTGCGGGCCACGATTCGACGGCCCCTCCCGGTCCACACAACACGGTAGAACCGTCCACCGCGGTGTACTCCCAGGATTCGACTTCGTCTCGCGGGGCGGCCACCACCCTTTGACGGCCCTCGAACGTCAGACAGAGAACACCGGATTCGTCGTAGTCTGCGTCCTCGCAGACAAGACCGTGCAGTGCTGCGAAGGCTCGTAGGCCCTCGAACTGATTGTCCTCATCGACAGTGAGGCCATCGATCACTACCTCACTGAAAGCAATGCTGGCACCGTTGTCGAACTCGATACTCAGATCGAAATCGAGCAGAACTCTGCTGACACGGCGCTGTTCGACGGGGAGTTTCATCGACAACGACTGTGCCACAGAATCTCGTCGACACCCACAAAGCCTCGCCGCGGGGGACTGTCTGAATAACGGTTGATCCGGTCCTTGGTTCGACACGCCGAGCTCAGC